>JALVWL010000046.1 GCA_027034965.1 Candidatus Omnitrophota bacterium | reverse complement strand
TCTTTGGATCGATCTTGCGATATTTCATAGCTCCCTCCTTCCTTTTGTGATAGGCTATTATAACAAATTACTGCCTATCTCTTAACGGGGAGCAGTATACTCAAAGCTAAAAACTAAAAACCACAACTCAAAAGTAAAAACTGATTTTAATTTACACAGGGGAGGTAGATTTACAGGGAGAAAGGCGTTACGCAGGAACTGGTAGCTTGGCCGATGATAAAGGGGGAAGGGAAAAAGGGATGTAATAAAAAGATTTAAGTTTTAAGCTGTGGATTTGACTTTTGAGATTTTAGATTTGAGTTTAATTTAGATGAGAAAAGAGAGGACTGATTAGCAAAGCGATGGAATATAAAGAATTCTAATGGATAATTCGGTATAAAATGGAAAGATTATGGATAAGATTGAAGTATATGTAGATGGCGCCTGTTCTGGTAATCCGGGTCTTGCAGGCTGTGGTATCTTTATCAAGGAAAGCAGCAATTGTATGAAGATATCCGTCTTTCTTGGAGAGGCTACCAATAATATTGCTGAATATATGGCTTTGCTGATAGCGCTTGATGAGTTGAAAGCGAAGAAGGCATTTCCTATAATTGTATATAGTGATAGTGAATTGGTTGTCAAACAGATAAGCGGGGAATATAAGGTAAAGGATACCAGATTGAAGGTTTTGTTCAATAAAGTGATAGGTCTTATAGCGAGTTTTCCTGAAATAGAGATAAAACACATTAGGCGAGAAGAGAATAAGACTGCAGATGCCCTGGCGCGCAGGGCTATTGCTCTGTCTCGCTTGGTAGGATAAGGCAGTTGCCTGCCCATAGATTGGCAGGAGGAAAGTCCGAGCTGCAGAGGGCAGGGTAGTGGGTAACGCCCATCGTCTGTCTTCTCATGAGGACAGGCCGGATCAGAGCCGCTGAAAGCGGTAATCTCTACCCGCAGCAATGCCAAGTAGGAGGGAGCCTGGCCCGGGCTATAATCCCTCGGGTTGGCTGCTAAAGGGCAGGAGTAATCCTGCCTTTAGATGGATGACTGCCTAGACAGAACTCGGCTTATTGTCCTACCAAGCGATATGTTTTTGTGCTAAAATATAACCAACCGGGGGGTAGTGTATAGGTGGCCTATACATTCCGTTTTTATGCCGTACAGGTCTGCTGTGCAGAACTGGGTATATTAGAATGTAGGCTTGATAGAGATGGAAGTTTAGAGATAACCAAATCTTTTTCTCTTCCATTAGAGGATGCCTATTTATGGAAACCCCAGTATCCTGTCTATTTAGCCTTACCTAGCAATATGTTTTTTATGAAGCAGCTGCGTCTGCTTTGTCCACAAGGTGTTGATTGTGACTTTGCGGTAGATTTTGAATATGATAAGAATATCCCCTTCCCCAAGCATTCGGTTTATTGGAGTTATGATTTATTAGATGGCCCTGCAGAGGCAGATATTGAACGTGAAGCCTTGATCTTTGCAGGGAGGGCAGAGGTTATAGACAGATGGCTAGGCAAAATGAACGGGGCCTTATCTTCCCCTTCAGGAATAACCCCTTATAGTATTGCCTTTTACAATCTTTTGAAGCTCCTTGAGTTCTCACTATCTATTCGGCAGAGAGAAAAGGTTTCCATAGCCTTGCTTTGTTCGCAGGGCTTTACGGATGTTGTTATAATCGGGGAGAATCCTTCAAGAGATTGGATAAGAACCCTACCCAGAGGGTATGGGAACGTTAGCCTAATATGGGATATCAAGGAGTTGCTTGAAGCCTATTTCGCAAGGTTTTCCAAGAGAATTGGAGAGGTTGTGCTAAGTCAGGAGATAGATACTATTTATCTGCTTGTAAATGACGATATCAAGAGGGAAGAAGAATGGGAAGCTCTCTTTGAAAAGGAATTAGGCGTAGTACCTGTCCCTTTTCCAGTCAACCAGGCCTTGCAACAGAACTCAATGGAAGGTAAAAATATTGAGAAATTTGCATTGGCATTTGGTTTGGCGGTGATGTTCTCAAAGAATAAATTTGATGTTTTGAATGGAATTATACCTATCGACGTAAAACTGGAATATAGTATTCCTGGTTTTTATAACATCCTTCAATTGTTTTTGATATTATCTCTTATTTCTGGGGTGGGTTATCTGACCTTAAAGGATTTAATGCCTGTAAAGAGTTTGATTGGCTATGTGGATAGTCAGATTGCAGGCTACAGAGATATAAAGAACAGGGTAGATAAATTGAAGAAGAAAAGGGATGAATTGGTTGATAAATTGGCTTTGTTTAACAAGGCAGTTTCACGTCAGTACTTTTATCCAGAGTTTTTTTCTGTATTGTCCAGTTGTATGGAATCCTTAGACTCTGTGGTGGTTTCTTCTATTTCGGCAAAGTTAATAGAGAGTAGTCAGAATAATACCGAACAACTAGTTTTTTCTCTTCAGATAGTTTCGGATAATTATGATAGTCTTAATGATTTGTTGATAAATCTGAGAAAAAGTGGAAAGTTTTCCAAGGTTTCTGCGGTAAATTCTAGGTATGATTCTGATAATAAGGTAACTATGCTATTGGTCCTGGAGAGATAATATGAAGAGAAAGAGCTTGTTTTGGACATTAGAGGCTGGTTTTTTGGTGCTCGTTCTCTTTTCTTTGTTTTTGTCGGCCTTCTCTTACAATATGCATATGCGTTTGAATATGGCCTTATCGCAGTTTGAGAGTATGAAATCTAAATATTGGGGTTGTTCGCCGGAAGATGTAATGCAGGAACTGAAGACAAATCTCTTAAATCTAAAACAAGAATACATTCGTATTGGAGATCAGCTTTTATTGTTATCTGAGTTAAATGAGAAGATGAAAGATGAGGATTCTCCAGGATTATTTTTTATGCGCAATGTAAGATCCGTTGTTGACGAACATAAAGACAAAGGAATTCCAGAGAATTTGGGTTTCCCAGTGGCGATGCCTGATGAGGCAGATGTTGTATATATGCTTTATGATTTAGAGGCTATCAAACGGGTACTAGAAGTGGTTGATGGTAAAAATACGTCATTGAGTAAGGTTTCCTTTGATTTTAGTGATGGTCGCCATCTCATGGTGATGGAGATAACGACTAGTTTTAAAGGCCTTGTAGCAGTTATTAAGGCCTTGCAACGCAGGCCAATCATACTGATTGCGGGATTAGAAGCTATTTCAGATGATAGGCCTTTTATAGACCTCTCAATAAAGATAGATCCGAATATGATTGCTCATTTGGAAGATGAACTAAAGGCTGGGAAAGATGCAGTCTCTAAAAAGAATAAACAAATATAAGTGGATATCAACGGCAAATCTTTTGGTTTTTGTAGGGGTGGTTTTTGGCTTAATAGCCATGTCAAAACATACATTACCTAGCGTGGATTTTAACTGTAGTTATATGCCCTTAAACATCTCTCTGTTGGTTGCGACTGATAAAGTTTATCAGCTCCCCCACAGGAATCCATTTTTCATCCCTATAAAAGAAGTAGAGGTTGATATGGAGAAAGTAGATGTTGAAACCAAAAAAACGGCCCAGGAGGCACAGGGTTTATTTGTATATAAGGGAATGATGGATTGGTCAGGAGATAAGGTTGCGATTATATATATAGTTGAAAGCAAAAAGACCAGGTTTTTGAAGTTGGGCGATTTTGTGGAAGGTTATAAGGTCCTTGACATAACAGAGGATACGGTTGTATTATCTAAAGAAGGGGGATTGTCTCTAATTACATTGAAAGTTGGGGGGTTTAAGTGAAGATAGGTTATAAACAGCTCTTTCTGGGCCTAGGCCTATTATTGTTCCTTTCTATATCTCCTGATCTGCTCTTCTCTTATGAGTTTAATAATGCTGATTCGGATTATATTTCGAAGGCAGAGGATTATTATAACCGTGGACAACTGATCAAGGCTAGGTCTCTATTCGAGTTAGCCCTCAAAAAGGATCCTTCCAACGAAACAGTAAAGAGATATCTAGAAGATATAGACAGGAAACTATCTATATCTGGTCTGCAGGAAGATGCTTCTATAGATATAGAATCTCTTTATATGCAAGGCAAACAGGCCTTTTTGGCTCAGGATTATGCAACGGCAGTGCAGTGTTTTAGTAAAGTTTTGAAATATATGCCCAATCATCAGTATGCAAAGAGATATCTGGAGAAGTCAAGGACATTATTAGCAAATGGCGGTGGGAGCGTACAGAATATAGCCGCTGTCCCCATATCTAGGAAAAAGACTGCACCGGATATAGAAGAGGTTACCCAAGATAGTGAATTGTTAAAAACCAGATTTAAGGTGGCTGTCCTCTCTTTGCAAGAGGGTATAAGTCGTTACTTGTCTCAATTAAAAGAGATAAAGGATCAACAGGATTTCCTAATGAAAAAGTATCTAGAGGAGAAGGAAAAACAGGTGCGGGAGTTGGAAGAGAGGATAAAAGAACAAGAGGCATTGGTTAATGATTTCTCGGCGGAAAGATTAAAATTACAGACCCAGATAGCCAGGATAAACGAGGAGATTTTATTATTGGAGAACAGATTGATGGGCTCTCTATCTGAAAGGACAGGGGAAAGTGTCTCTCTGGAGGATCTCTCGCAACTCGATGAGAGATATAGTAGGCTTACTGCTGAAGAGAAGGCCTTGCGAGATAAACTTCGCAGGGAACTCTTGTTAAGGCAGGCCTTAGAGGATGAACTGAAGAAGATAGAAGAGATGATCGGAAAGGAGAGGCTCATAGAATCCGGCAAACAGAGGCAGGCTACTGCAATAGTTGAAGCAACTACACGCGAGTTGACAGAATCCCTTCCTCAGAATGATCGAGAAAAAGCAACTCTAGCCGCTGGAGCTGTAAAAAAATTTAGAGATGAAGATTTACCCTCTCCAGAAAAGAAACACTCCAAAAAGAAGACCAATGATAGAAAGCTGGCCCGGCTATTAAAACAAGGTAAGCGATTCTATAAAAAAGGGCAGTACGAGGATGCTATTGAGAAATTTTTTGAGGTTATAAAAAAGGATTCTTTAGGTGGTAGGTATGCTAGAGAGGCTGAAACTTTGTTAGCCGAGGCAAGGGCAGGTATAAAGGAGAAAGAGAAGAGATTAATAGAGGAGAAGAGGAAAAAGATTCAGAGATTAAACCTTTTTTATGATGCCCAAGATGCTTATTATGCCGGAGAGATGGATAGGGCCCTTGAGTTGGCAAAAAAGGTGTTAGAGATTGATCCTGGTTTTGTTCCAGCAAAGAGGCTTTTGAAATTAATCGAATCAGATAAATCTTTATTGCTTTCCCAGGAAAAGAAAATCTCTCCCACAAGCAAGGTTTTTACTGAGAAAGCAGAAGAATCACACCCAGAACTTAGGATCCCTTCTAGAGAGGCTGGAGGTGCCATTGCTGAGTTGGAGTCCAGCCTACAGAAGATAGAGGAGGAAGAGGCGCAGAAAGAAAGAGAGTATATTGCCAATAAAATAAAAGAGGTCTCTAGTTATCTAGATAAGAAAGAATTTGATAAGGCTATTGAATTGTTGACCAGATTATCTAGATTATATCCGGATAACAGTTATATTAAGGAATATTTAACAAAGGTAAAACAGGCCAAATATGATTTTAATTTTGATAGTGCGGTTAATGAAATAAATAAATTGCTGGAGGATAGAGAATATATCCTGGCAGACGAGAAGATAAAAAAACTGATGCGGACCTATCCAGACAAAAGGGGAACATTGTTAAAGTTACGGGAGACCCTTAAAGGCCTTCTTGTTAAGCCTTATGTAGAGCAGATAACAACTCTCTTGGAGAAGGGTGGCCTGGAAAATGTAAGAAGGGCATTAGAGATAGCCAAAAATGCGAAGCGCCATTTTCCAGATGATGTGCGTATTCAGGACTTGTATAAGAAGGCAATGGCGCGATTTAATGAAGAAGAAAAGAAAGAGAAGTTGTATAGCGCAGCCCATAAGCGTACCCTTGAGGAAATGGAAAAAGAGATACGTCAGATTGCTGAGAATACGCGCAAACTTGATGAACAGGTGCGGGCATTTCAAGAGAGACAGCAGATGGAATACTATCATGAAGTATTTAAGAAATTATGCCATGCAGTTGAGCTAGAAGATTTAGATAAGATAGAGGGCTATCTGGGTCTGATGAATTTTGTCCCCCAGGATATAAAGGGCAAATTTTCTCTTTGTAAGAAAAAGATTTCCAGAATAAGACGTAAATATAATTTTTATAAACATATAGAGTTGGCAAAAAGCGCCCTCAAGATATATGACTTTTCCACTGCCAGAAAGGAACTAGATGCGGCAAAACGTTTTGTCCAGGATAGTCAGGATAATACCAATCTACGCAGTGTACTGGAAGAGATGGAAGAAAGACTGAGATTTTATCGGGTTCAACAGGCCTTAAAGACAGCCCAGATCTATTTGCAAAATAGTGATTTTGTGAGTGCAAAGATTGTGGTTAAGGATATCCTGCGAAACATTGATAAAAATAGCAAAGAGGCAAAGATGTTCTTAAAGCAGATAGAAAAGGCAGAGAATCTCTACTATGCAGATTTGAAACTTACCCAGGGAATCCGCGCTTTAAGGGCGGGGGACTATCAGAGCGCACTGTTGCTTGCAAGGGAAGGCTTGCGCCTTAATTCAAAAAGCCGCGAATTAATGGACCTCTACAAAAGGGCGAGGGAAAGGTGGCAGTCAGAGATACGAAGAAAGAAGTCACTGTTGTATCAGATAGAGCAGGATGCCGAAAAGAAGAGGAGGATTTCTAGTGCCGTACGCACAATGAATCATGTAGATAAGGAATATGAATACCAAAAGGGTTTGCTTGGTGCAGATATAGAAGGGCTTTTGTTGCAAGCCCAGCGCCTTCTTGATGAACAGAAGTTTGATAGGGCCATCGCCCTATGTAAAAAGGTACTGGAATACGATCCTGATAATCAGACCGCAAGGGACTTGTTGGATTTGATTTTGCTTATGCAAGAGGAGATAGACAAAAAAGAGGCTCAAAAACAGCAGTTAAAACCCGCTAAGACTGTTTTGAAACAGAGATCAAAGCCGGAAATTAGTAAACAGGATTTGCCTGAGACTAAGATATCAGAGAATAAGCCAATAGGAACCACTATTTCCGCTAAGAAAATTGATAAAAAAACTCCAGATTCAACTCGCAATTATGAAGATATAAGGAAAGCATTAATGGCCAGAGTAGATAATGAAGTGAAAGGCAAGGCAGATTTATTTAAACGTAGTGCGAGTTTGGATGCAAAGGTCGCCAGTTATGTCTCTCAAAAATCAGAGGAACAGTATGCCTTCCTAGAGAGACAGCATAAATGGACACTGAAAAAATTGAATGCTTTCTTAAAAAAGCAGGCCAGATTGTTCTCTAATGCAGGCCTAGACAGAAAGGTAAAGAGATATGTGTCTCGAAAGGCCAATGAGCAATACAGACAATACAAACAGGCAGAGGCACAGCATAGGTCCTTTATGAAAAAAGTGGGAAGAGAAGTGGAAAGGCTGGCGAGTAGATTGAAGCCGGATAAGAGTTTGGATGCAAAGATCGATAGAGAGATAAAAAAATTGTCTGAGGCCCAGATGGATGTCCTCGATGAGAAACATAGATGGACCCTTGCCCAGTTGGATGGATTTGTAAAAGAGAAGGCAAAGGCAAATAGGGCCGGTTTTATAGATTTAGCATCAGAGGTCGCAAGATATATTCGGAACAAATCCGAGCAACAATACAAGGAGTGCAAACTGGCAGAAGCACAGCATAAGTCCTTTATGAAGAAGGTAGTGAGAGAGGTGGAAAGGCTTGCGAGTAGATTAAGACCGGATAAGAATCTGGATGCAAAGATCGATAGAGAGATAAAAAAATTGTCTGAGGCCCAGATGGATGTCCTCGATGAGAAACATAGATGGACCCTTGCCCAGTTGGATAGATTTATTAAGACAAAGGCAAGCCAGAAGAGGGATATCATTAAGGATATATCCTCTAAAGTAAGGGCCTATGTAGAGGAGAAAGGAAGAGAGGAGTACGAAGCCTATCTTGCGGATCTATTTGATACGGCAAAGAATTACCTTGATAAAGGCAGATACTCTACGGCAATGAAGGCTGTCAAGAGGATACTCCAATTGGAGCCAGATAGTGCAGAGGCCCAACTCTTAAAGAGACGTATTGTTAAAGCCAGGAAAGACTATTTCGATAGGCTTGAGGCAGAGAGGAAAAAGAAGGAAGAGGAATACAGATTGGCCCGTGAACATATGATGAATGAGATGCAAAAGGAAATGCTTGCAAAAGCCAGGCTATTGTCTTATGGAATAGATTCCTTGGATGAGAAGGTCAAGAAGGAAATATGGACACTGTCCAGTATCCAGAAAGAAAGAGAGATTGATTTGAAACTCAATGAGCTGGATTCTATCTTAAAGGTAGCTGAGAAGAACTGGAATAGGATTGCTTTGGTGAAGGATAAGTTAAAAATGCTTTCTCAGGATATAGATTTTATGAATCCTAGACAAAAGAGGAAAGTAGAGTCTTTTAAAGATCGGCTTGCTTCCATAGAGCGTGTGGTCGCAAAGGAGAGGGAGAAGAAGCGGAAACTTATAGAAAAACGTCTCGAATCATTGCGAATTGCGCGGATAGATGCATTAAATGACGGTAGCAATAAGAAGACCCTTATTCGGGAGATGATAGAGAAGGCAAAGGAAAACCTCTATGAAGGCAATTACGGTGAGGTTTTGAATATAACAGAGGATATATTGGAAATAGATCCTGAAAACTCCAAGGCCGAGAAACTGGCTGAGAGGGCCCGTATGCTCCTTAAGAGGGAACAACAGGTCCAACAGGATCAGATAAAGATAGAGAAAAAACTATATCCTACTATTCGAGAGGTGTATGAAAAGGCAAAGTCAGCTTATAACTCGGGTAATTATCTCAAATCAAGAGAGCTGTTTTCTCAGGTAATTTCAAGGGAAAAGGATGCCCAGATTTCCTATTATAGTCCATATGCCCGTGAATACCTGGATCTGATAAAAGAGAGAGAGAAGGATATAAAGGCCTTAAACCGGGAAAAGGAGACACAAGAACTAAAGGACAAGATAGTTGATAAGCTCTATCAGGATGCCAAAAAGCTGGAGAAGGATGGGAAACTCGAGTCGGCTGCAGCGGTATACGAAAATATCCTGTTTCTGTTCCCTAACGATTCGGTAGCCAAGGAAAAGTTGTTTGCAGTTAAAGAAAAGATATTTGCACGAGACAAAGAGGAATTGCAGAAAAAATTGGATGAGCAGGATAAGAAGATGTATAAGGATGTAATGAAAGATGGGGTTGTTCCCACTTCCTTAAAGACGAAAAAGATAAAGAAGGAAGAGAGAGAAAGACGCAGGATATTGAATCTTCCGCCTATAAAGAAGAAACTCCAGCAGAAGATTAGTGCGAATTTTGAGGATGTTCCCTTGGTAGATGTACTGAAATTCTTTGCTGACCAGACAGGGGTCAACATCATCCCCTCTGCTTCGGTCCTTTCCAAGGAATATAATGTCAGTATAGATGTAAAGGATATGGCCTTAGAGAGTGCTTTAAAGTATCTTTTGAAGTCATATAATCTTACATACCAGATAGATGAAGATGCGGTCTGGATTACCACGCCTGATCAGCTGGAAAAAGAACCCGTGGAGACCAAAGTCTATCATCTGAGTAAAGGAATAGGGCTCTATACAAAGTTTTCAAATTCTACATCAGGCAGTGTAGAGTTGGGAAGTGGTGCCTCTGTTAGTGAGGTCAAGACCCTTAAGGATATATTAGAAGAGGCTGTGGATTGGCCCTCTGGAAGCAAGTTGGTCCTGGATGAGAGGACTGGTACATTGATAGTTACAAATACACCGGCAAATATAAAAAAGATAGATGAGATACTCTGGAATCTGGATGTCGCACCTGTGCAGGTCTTGATAGAGGCCAAGTTCCTGGAGGTAGACATAACTGACCTCTCTGAGCTGGGGGTTGAATGGAAGATAGCAAACGAAGACTGGGCAACAGATGTAAAGGGTGGGCAGTTCTCTCAGGGCTTTGCCCAGAATAGCGGGGTCAATTTCTCTGATTTCAGTAATGCTACAAGTGGCCTTAACCTTACCTATAAGGGAGTCCTGACAAAACCCCAATTCGAGGCAGTATTACATGCCCTTGAACAGAGTCAGAATACGCGTACCCTTTCCTCTCCGCGCGTAACTACCTTGAACAATCAGCCCGCAACCATTAAGGTTGTGGATGAATGGATATATCCTACTAGATACGAGTTTCAGATTGTGCAGTTTGACCTTAATGGAGATGGGGATTATGACGATGCCGGCGAGACCCGTTATGAGAATGTACCTACGGACTTCATAAAGAGGGATATTGGTATAATTCTGAACGTAACCCCTAGCGTTGGTGATGATATGAAGACCATAAGCCTCAGCCTTATTCCAGAGGTAAGCGACGCAGTGGCCGACTACTTTGAGTATACAGGAGGGGTAAAGCTGCCGAAATTCACCTCTCGCAACCTTAATACGAATGTCGTGGTCGATAATCAGGATACAGTTGTATTGGGCGGCCTTATCAGGGAGAGTCGAACAAAGGTCCTGACCAAGGTCCCTCTCCTGGGAGATCTGCCAGTACTAGGGACCCTATTTAAAAAACAGACCGATAGTATAAACAGGAGAAATCTCCTTATATTCGTAACAGCAACTGTGATGGATTCCCAGGGAGATGCCCTGGTAGCAGAGGATGAATAACCAATATTTCTGCTATGAGGTCTACTGTCAATATCTTTGATGTTGCCAAATATGCTGGAGTCTCACCGGCCACTGTTTCACGCGTCATAAACAAACACCCTAATGTACGGCCACAGACCCGCCAGAAGGTAGAGCAGGCAATAAGAGACCTCAAGTACCATCCAAATATAAGCGCACAGAGACTTGCAGGGGGCGTTACAAGGACCATAGCAGTGGTTATCCCTCATTATGAGGGGGTATTCTATTCCTATTATGCGGTGGAGATATTGAGAGGGGTCGGGATAGTCTGTGATGCCCTGGGGCTTGACTTGATTCTGTATGTATCTACCCGCGAAAGGGATGCCCTGCCAATTGCCGCAGGAGGAGTAATATTCGCAGACATCATATCTCAGTACAATTGTTTGAAAAACACCATAGAAAGGGGGATTCCAACCGTAGTAATAAACAATGTAGTAGATGACCTGCCCGTGGACTGTTTTGCTATAGATAATAGGGGTGGGGCCAAGGAGGCTGTGGAATACCTGATCTCTCTGGGCCATACGAAGATAGCACACATTACAGGAGACCTCAACACCCAGTCTGCGGTTGACCGACTTACAGGCTATAAAGAGGCAATCCTCAAGGCAGGGATAGAACTGCGACCAGAGTATATCCAGGAGGCAGACTTCTCCAGAGTCTCAGCACGCGTAGGAGTAGAAAAGCTCCTCAAGCTCAGGCCCAGGCCCACTGCGATATTCGTTGCCAGTGATGAGATGGCATTAGAGGTTGTTTCTGTATTGAAAGAGAAGGGGTTAAATGTCCCCCGAGATATATCTGTGGTAGGCTTTGACAACAGTCCTTCTGCGGTACAGTCTCCCGTCCCCCTGACCACTGTCAAACAGCCCCTGCTTGAGATGGCAAGAGAGGCGGTAGAAGAACTCCACCGTATCATAGAGAATAAGAAGGGCAGACACATATATATGTCCCACGTTGCACCTCATAAGGTATATCTGCACACAGAGTTAGTTGTGCGAAACTCCTGCCAGCCACCGCTGGTTTAATTTAGCCACAGCCTTTAATAAGATTAATGCTAACTTTAAAATAATTTAATTTTTCTAAAGAAAAAGTTGACTTTACTTTAATTTTTGCTATATTTCCAGTTGAGGTGAGAAGAGATGAAGCTGATAGACAAATGCCCGTTTTGCAGTGGAAGGCTCAGGATAAGCGCGGTCAGGTGCCAGGACTGCGGCAGTGAGATATCCGGCCTGTTTTCGGTTAGTGCCTTAAGCCTTCTTTCCTATGAAGACCAGCGGCTTATAGAGGAGTTTATCCTCTGCGATGGTAAGATAAAGGACCTAGCAAAGAAGATAGGTGTCAGCTATCCTACTATGCGCCTGAGACTGGATAGGCTGATTGGCCGATTAAAGAAGCTGGTTGAGGAACACAGGTCAGAGGAGGTCAATTATATCCTTGGAGAGGTAGATAAGGGCAGGATTTCTCCTGAGATGGCCAGTAAATTAATAAAGGAATTATAAGGAGGAGAGATGCAGGAGGAATTAAAACGCATAGATGAGATGTTGATGAAGGGCAGGCTTTCCCCTGAACAGGCCTCGGCCTTAAAGCAGGCGATAAGGGAGTCTCAGCTTAAGAAAGAGACCTTGCTGGAAAGTATCTCTGAGGCTGATAAAGCAGAGAAGCTCAAGAGAGTCTCTGGTATATCCTCTTTCTTGCGGATTCTGGCACTGTTTCTGGCTGGGGCAGTGATTGGTTTTTTGTTTATAAAGGAGGTGAGGGATATGGATAGAGCGCTTTTGTTTTCTATTATCTCTCTATCTGTGTTTGTCTTGACGGCCTGGCAGTTGTTTTTTATCTCTTTGAGGAATAAGAAGATACGCCTGGAAGAGCGGGTTAACGAGGCCTGGGCATCGGTGTTGGCCTTTTATCAACAGAAGGTGGACCTCTTGGAGAAGGCCATCTCCCTTGCTGAGCGCCATGCCCAGATAGAGAAGTCCCTGCTAGAGGAGATAACCAGATTGCGCAGTAAACTCAACGATTACAGGAGCGTAAATCTCGACGAGGTGGATGCAGGTGCATCTAAGGTCCTTGCGGTTATAGAGTCCTATCCTACTTCGGAGTTCGGCAAGGACTATGCCACGGTAATATTGCAGGTCAAAGAAGTAGAGAATATGCTTGCAAAGGCAAGGATTGATTACAACCAGGCAGTGAAGGCCTATAAGGTATTCACCAAGGCCTTCCCTGGCAGTATTGTAGGCAGTGATGTAAAGGGTGTCAGTTATTATGGGGCCTGATGTAGAGAGGAGGTGTGAGATGAGGATGAGTCGGATAGGCACTGGTGCGGTCGCTGTGGTGGTACTGGTCTTCATTGCAGTGGTTTTGGGCTGGTTTGTCTTGGCCTATAATTCCATTGTCAGCGGTCAAAAGACCGTAGATGCCGCCTGGGCAGATGTAGAGGCCCAGCTCCAGAGGAGGCTTGATCTGATTCCCAACCTCGTGGAGACGGTAAAGGGTTATGCGGTCCATGAGAAGGAGACGCTGATTGCCGTGACCAAGGCAAGGGCCAAGATGAAGCAGATGCTTAAAGGCAAGGACGTCTCGCCAAAGGAGCTGATGCAGGCAAAGGTCGCCTTGGACGGAGATGTCAGCAAATTATTCGCCCTGATGGAGCGATATCCGGAATTAAAGGCCAGCCAAAACTTCCTGGCCCTTCAGGACCAGTTAGAGGGTACAGAGAACCGCATTGCAGTTGCCAGGCAAAGATATAACTATGCAGTGCGCCAATATAACCGTAGTCTGGTAGTTTTCCCGAATATCATACTTGCCAAGGCCTTGGGTTTTAGACCAAGGGAGTTCTTTGAGGCTGAGAAAAAGGCAGACAAGCCAAGAGAGGTAAAGTTTTAGGCCGCTGGAGCCAAGAATAAGAGGTTGGAAATGAGGCTTAAACCAGTAATCCTACTCGGCCTGCTCTCTATGACTGCTTGTGGGATGATGCCTTCCAATGTTTATGCCTTTGACATTGTCAAGTGGTTCTCTGATGTTATGGGAAAAGAAGGTTTTCCTCAAGAAAGGCCAGATGATGATATATTCTGTTTTGACCTTGCAGGTGTTATGCCAGAGGATGTGGCAGAAGAAATAGATGAAACAGGCAGAAGTCTAAGAGATGCCTTTGACATTGACTTTGTTGTAATTATTGCCCCTTCTCTTGGCAGGCAGGACATCGCTAGCTTTGCCGCTCGTATCTTTACTCAATGGCGGATCGGCAAGAGCACGCAGGGCAAAAAGGGCGTCCTGATACTGATAGATTGGCAGAGCAAACAGGTGAAGATAGAGATTGGCTATGACCTGGAGGCAGTATTTACTGACCAGTATGTTGGTCAGGTTGAGAGGGAGATTTTGGATGAGTTTCTGGAGCAGGCCGACTGGAGAAAGGGATTCCTGGCTACAATTGAGAACTTCGTTTACAGGATATACCATATGCAAGAGAGGGGTGTTAATGTAAAAGGGATAAAAGAGCAATCAGAGATAGGCTACTATTCCGGAGGCGCAGGCGCCAAAGGCAGGTTTGACTTCGGTGCTGCCCTGAATAGGCCCCTGCCCCAGATTCCTCAAGCAATAAAGCAGTATTTCAGCGCCCAACCGACCCCAGAGCTTGCCTTCAGGAGGTATCTGGAGTTCTGCGCCAGGAATATGAGGGACTATACAGTGGATCTGTTTAATGAAAGGACAAAGGCATTTTTCAGGCACTGGACCACCACCACTGGCCAGAGACGCGCTGAGGCCCGGGCCTGGGATGGTGTCAGTTATGAGGTGAGGCAAAATGGCAAGTGGGCGGTGGTGTTCCACCCGGACGATGACTATATGAAGATGGCAAAACTTCCGCCGTACTTCATTGAGAAGACAGACAAGGGCTGGCAGATGGACCTGGATGCAATGGCCCGGGGTATCGTATTCGGCGGACCGTTTACTCATTGGGCCAATGATGCGTGGCTTTACCCTTATGTGGAAGTCCTTATGGATGATTATACATTGGATCCGCGGATGCTCTCGTTGAGGAGAAGGGATGATTTGAAGGCAGAGATGCCCGATGCGAAGGATATATTTCGCCGCTTTAGATATTATCAAAAGCCTCCGCGGATTTGGATCGGCATATACCTTGCGATGACCAATGAAGTAGAAGAAAAATACGCAGGCGTGCCCTCAACCGTTGTCCTTGATGTCTGCCCAGGAAGCCCTGCAGAAAGGGCAGGCTTAAAGGCAGGCGATATTATCCTGGCCGTCAATGGCAAAAAAGGTCCTTATGGTGAGCTGCTCCCAGGCCAGTTTTTGGACATCCTCCGCAGGCACAGACCCGGGGATAAGATAACATTGGAGATCCTGCGGGATTTGAAGGAGAGAAAGGAGATAAAAATCACCTTAGAACAAACCAGCCGGAGGGAGTATTTTTAGGGGGTGATATTACTTGGATACAAGCCGACAGGTAAGCAATGATTACTTGCTTTCACGAAGTAAAGCAGGTTTGTAAAGTGAGCTTTATTTAAGGGAGGTGTGTAAAATGAGCATTCGAGATAAAAGGATCCTTATACTTGGTATTAGTGGCTCGGTGGCTTTTATTGTGCTATCCATAGCGTTGTATTTCTTGGCAAAAGGTATAGGTTTTTCCCAAGGGATAGGTTTGGCTATCAAAGAACCGGTGATGACAGAGGGTATGTGTATTATTGCGACAAACAAAAATGGCACGATAGAAATAAGGGCTGTAGGTGCTACGGGAAGGCGGATTAAGTGGGATGATAGAGAGGTAAAAATAAATTTATGGCCAAGGAGATCAAGGTGGTATGGAAGTTTGGGAGGATATTATCCCACAGAAGTGAAAGGGATATTAGTGAATGTGGAAGAAGGGCAACAGCACTTTTGTTCTCTGAAGGAACTTTTACAATGGATAAGATTACAGAAAGAAATAGGAAAAGGTGACGATATAGTCTACAAAAATGACGGACTTGTGATTGGTTGGCATTTTGAGAAAAATCCCCATCCACAACAGGGTGGGCCTTCGGGGGTCGTCTCTGTCTCTGTATGGCAGTGCTATGTATTGGGGGAAAAGCCTGATTCTTTGCCAGGGGCACGCGATGATGCTATAACCTTATCTTGTACTAGGTCAGAATGTCCAGAGCCGCCAGTTGGAAGGATTTCCCCTCACAGGCCAAAAATGATAAGCGGTCGTCTTTATTCGGGTAAGGCCTTGGATTTGATGGACGAATTAAGGATCTCTTATGAAGACGTTGAAAAGGTGATTAAAAAAGCGGGAGTGCAGAAAGAGGGTGAATATCGTATTTTTACCTCTTTAGATGATCCATTCAATGCCTTATCGGTTATATTAGATGGCTCAGGAGAAGTTGTATTTGTAAGTCGGTAGGTGATGAAATAGAGAGCGACTTTTGAGGGATAAATCTTACCTGATCGATAAATCTGTTCGCCTGTTTCTTAAAATAATCATTTTTGATTATTTGCGGAAGTGGCTTTTGCAGTATTGGATAAACCCAAATTATGCAATAGGGATTTGTAATATAATGGAACTCGTTGTGGGACAAATTAAAATAACTAAAAACTCAAAACGCAAAACTAAAAACCACAACTCAAGTTTTGAGAATGGAGGAGGAAGAAAGAAGCATGAAGGATTCTTATTTACTGGGATATTTTTAT
>JALVWL010000045.1 GCA_027034965.1 Candidatus Omnitrophota bacterium | reverse complement strand
TTTACAAGGGTTTTTTTGCGTCATATTTTTAAACATTAAAATAATAATTTTAATAAGAAATAAATTGTGGAGGTTGTGATGTTATTGAGAGTTTTTATATCTATATTAATGCTTTTATCTACCCTACCTATAAACTCACGCGCAGCTGTGTTGTCCGGTTCTCTTTATCAGCCGCAAATAGGCATATCCATAGGGGAAAGCAGTTGGCAGGTATTGAAACAGCCAAACAGCAATATAAACGCAGAGCAGACAGCATCAGAGATATTATTTTTGTCCATATCAAATCCAAAGGAATTATGGGTGAATTTAGGCGTGGTTAACTCCATAAATGGGCTTGGCGGCAGGGCAATGCTGGTCAGCTCAGTAGGTAGGAAATTATTTGACGCAGACCTTCGGCTTAAAAGGGATGCAAAGCAGATTCTGGAGAAGTCCCTGATTGTAGAGGACTACGATGATTTAGATGGCCTTCAATTCAGGTTCTGGATAGAGCCAGAGGAGGTAAAAATAATCCGCCAGGGCAACAGATATGCAGTAGATAAGGTGCGGTTAAAGGTCAGGTGCGAGGCAGAAGAAGATAACCTTTCGCCAGTGCTTGAAAGGGTAAGGAGAGAATTGGAGAGGCGGGTGAACACAGCAAAGGAATACAAAGATGTTAGGGACATAGTAGCAGAGGCAGGCCTTGCCAATATCTTAAGCAAAAACGTAGCGAAAGAGAAGCTTGAGGAGATATTCTTCAACACGGATGCGTTTTACAACGTAGCAGGTTATTGGAGCAAGGCAGATGTCTTAGTAGATTACATTCGCACCTTTGGTGGCGAAGGGGATGTGGTTGCAGGCGGTATAGATATCAGTGGGTTAGAGAATGTTCTGAGACTATTGAATGGATTTGTTTATGAAGACTATGCGTCTGCTAAAACAATAGTAATAGAGAGGGATTTTCCTGAGATCGCAGAGGGATTTATAAAAAGATGGTATAGTGGTTACGATGGTACGCATAGAGGTTTCGAAGAAGAGACTCTAAGGGGATTAATAGAGTCATATTTTCTGAGGCTATGGGTGGCTATTGCAATAAGGATGGATAAGAATAATTGGAAGGAAGAGGCCGAAAGATTGATAGGCATAACTGTAGGAGCTTTTTTAGACTATTTAAATAGCGGAGGAGGAGAGACAAGCGTTAATCAAGGGTTTACAGATTGGTTTAGAGAAATAGCAAATGACTATGTTAGGTCTATTAAATCTGCAAAGGAAAAATTAGAGAAAGATGGCTCAACTGTGATAGAAATGGATGTAACAGATAAACATACATGGATTGGTGATGATAACACCAAGAAAATAACAATAAAAATAAAAGGCAAGGAAGTTTCTATTGATGGAAGGAGAAATACACGTCTGTTGTATACAGGACATTATAAAGGTTGGTTTGATAATCTGGTAATTTTTCCTGTAACAGATGTTAGAGATATTTATGGTACGCCTGTTGGAGAAAGCTATTTAGGTATTGATGGCAATATCCACATTAGAGAAGGAGAGTCTTTCCCGAAACAGCGGTTTTTAGATGCCCCTCTTCTGTTTCACTATATAAAAGGCCATATCATCGCTGTCTATTTAAAGAAGTATTATCCGGAAAAATGGATGGAATTAATTCATGCATTTAGAACTCAGGACAATGTGGGTAAATTTAAGCGCGACCTTAGGGAATTGTGGTTTGGCATGTCATACTCAGCTGAGAAAGACAAGGCATCCAAAGGCGTGGGCGATAAAATGGAAGATAATCCCTGGAGAACGGATCATGATTATTTTATATGGAGTATGTATGTAAATGAATCTCTGGCGTTGTATGGCGAGATAAGTGCTATTCCCGAAGATGATCGTAGTGATGTGCAAAAACGCTTTTATAAGAAAGTAGATAAAGTATTGAAAGAGTCCGGCTATATGGATCTTTATGAAGAACTTGTAAAAGAAAACGAAGAAAACCCCTTAGACGCCAGCTATATAGGAGAGTATCGTGCCGCAGTCGGAAATGTGAATACATCATATATAAAAGTGATAAAGGCCCTCTCCAGAAAATGGGCGATACCGAGTTTGTATAAAAAAGGCCCAAAGGCCGTTAACAAGGCCTTTGCATATCTTCTTGCCATGAATGCAGATGATAATAAGGCCGATTCTCAAGAGAAGGCCTTGTTGAAGAGGTTGATAGAAATAGGCGCTATGCCTGACAAAGAGATTACAATCATCCCATACGATGAGCAGGTTAAGCGATTCTGGGCCATTGCCGAAGGCCTTTCATGGAGCCTTAACGGAGGTGTTGAAGAGAATCTTGAGGCGGTTAATAAGATATTAAATACGGTTGTTGATAATCCCAAAGTCCTTGAAGATGCCTTCTATTATGCGCCAAAGGATGTAATGAAGTTTTTATCCAACTTACAACCCTTGACAAAGAGATCCTGGTTGCCGGAATTTAATAGCAACCTCTTGGCTTTGGTGAAAAAACATATTAAGAAAGTGTTAACCGATGAAACATTAAAGACACCGGATGCGCTTTTTAAAAGGGCATTGTATCTGAATGCCGTTACACCGTATTGGAAAGATCTATTTACTTCTGGGGAGATGAATTCTTTTGAACGTTATGACAGAGAATTAAAAGACGCAATAGACCTTTCTTTTGATATTATTTCTGGTTCCTCAGCACCTTTGATAGCCTTTAAGATCATATATGGGCTGGTTTTTGTAGTAGTGCCTGTTCTTTTGTATACAGTATTGGGTTATGAAGTTTTTGCGTTGGATATTTTGTTTGGCGGGATTAGTTGGAGTACATGGTATGCTTTTTATTCGAAATCAAAATTCCCGTCTTTTAGCCGATTTGAATTGCTCGCAACTCCATTTTATAAAAGTGAAGAATATTATAAGCTGTTATACAACATATATGAGTCAACGTTTTATTCTTCTTTTAGGTTTATAGATTTTAGCAGAGTTTTTGATGCAGTCTTAAAACAGACAATTAAGGAATGGAAATACGAAGGCAATCACCCAGACCTGTTATTTCCTGGGTTTATCTATAATTATGAAGAGATAAAAGATAAAGAGTTGGTAAATGGCATAAGATATATAATGAACCAGTTTGGCTATAATCCAGCACGCAACGATATGGATTATAAACTTCTAAAGGCCTTGTATAGATCTAAAGAATTATTCGATGCAAATGGCAATGAGTATCTGCCAAGGGACATAGAAAAAGAGCTAAAAGGCCTAAAGAAGCGTCTTTCGTCTATAGCAATGGATTCTGATGAATACAAGTTTATCTCCCACCTGCTTTCCATCTGGCAAAACAGGGACAAGATAAACATACCATCAGATAAAAAAATGCACAACATATGGGCAAATGAGGTTTTGTCTGAATTGGAAGGCAGTGGCGCAAATATTGGGGATTTGGAATGGGAAAAAGATGATGAACTGAAGGAAGTTTTTTTGGATATATATACAATTACCAGCCCATTAATTTTATTGAGACGAGACTATGAAAAAGATCTAGGTATTTTGATTGATTACATCTTGGCTAAGATAAGAAAGAGGTATAGTGATGGCAAATTAAGTATATATTCCTTTTCAAGTCCTAAATATAAAAAAGGTAAGATTCTCATTGCTAAGGCGAGGAAGGGAGAGATTTTCAAGCTCTATGATCTTAAGCCTATTCCTACGTTTCATGAATCAATAGAATGGCTTGGGGAAGAGGATTTGATAACAGCTGAAATAAAGGATAACAGGGTAATCATAAAAGATAACGAAGGCAATACCCTTACCGATGTGGAATTTGACCCAGAAGAGATGAACGATAAATGGATAGAGAAGGCAAAGAAAGGCAATGTCCACTATGCCTTAAGGATACTGCAGAGAACAATATTTGGAGAAAATGACGTTCAATTTAGCGGGTATATTCGTCTGTTAAAACTGGTTCTGGGACTAGAGGCAGAGGGGATAGAAAAGAAAGATATCATAGCGGTATTTGATAAGATGGGTGCCAGTATAACATCAGATGTGGGTTTTGCAGGAGGAGAAGTGGATACA
>JALVWL010000044.1 GCA_027034965.1 Candidatus Omnitrophota bacterium | reverse complement strand
CTGGAGCTGATAAGCCGCATTTGTTTAAGTCTATAAAGAGAGATATCGCAAGGATATTGACCATCTTGAATGAGAGGAGACTGCAAACTCAGGAGAAGTAATTATGCGTGAGAGGAAGCGTATTTTGGAAGGGGTTGTTGTCAGTGATAAGATGAAGAAGACACGAGTTGTGTTAGTTGAGCGTATGTTTTCTCACCCTATATACAAGAAAAGGGTGAAAGTCCGCAAGAAATATAAGATCCATGATGAGAAAGAAGTGGCTAAAAAAGGGGACAGAGTGAGATTTATTGAGACACGTCCTATTTCAAAGGAGAAGTGCTGGAGGCTTCTGGAGGTGTTGAAATGATTCAGATGAGGACGCGCCTTAATGTAGCAGATAATAGCGGGGCAAAGAAGGTTGCCTGCATAGGTGTGTTGCACAAAAAGAACTCTCGTTATGCTCAGGTTGGGGATGTTATAACCTGTTCAGTAAAGGAGGCCCTGCCGAACGCTCCGATAAAAAAGGGTGCCGTTGTTAAGGCGGTTGTTGTCAGACAAAAATTCCCTATACGCAGGAAAGACGGCTCAGTTGTTAGGTTTGATTCAAATGCAGTTGTTATAATAGATAATCAGGGCAATCCCAAAGGAACGCGCGTATTTGGTCCGATTGCAAGGGAGTTGAGAGATAGGAATTTTATGAAGATAGTATCTCTTGCACCAGAGGTCTTGTGAGGTGATATTATGGCGTTGAAGTATAAAAAAATAAAAAGAGAAGATACAGTGGTTGTGATTTCTGGAAAGGATAAGGGCAAAAAGGGGCGTGTCTTGCGAGTGGATAGGGAAAAGGGCAGGGTCCTTGTTGAGGGAGTAAATAAGGCAAAGAGGCATATGAAGAAGTATAGTGAGGAGCTCCCCGGGGGGATTATAGAGGTTGAGATGCCCTTGAATATTTCCAATGTAATGGTGTTTTGCTCTGAATGCAACAGAGGTGTTCGTGTAGGATTTAGAATAGAAGAAGATGGCAAGAAGACCCGCATTTGCAAGTCGTGCGGGTCGGCCCTTTAAGGAGGATAGGCGATGGTTGAGCTTCCCAGAATGGCTAAAAAATATAAAGAAGAAGTAATTCCAGAGATGATGAGCCGCTTTGGCTATAAGTCAGTAATGCAGGTTCCAAGGATAGAGAAGATAGTGATAAATATGGGTATCGGAGAGGGTGCGCGCGATATAAAGTTGTTGGAAAAGGCAATGGATGAACTTGCAATGATAACAGGGCAGAGGCCATCTATAAGGCGCGCAAGGAAGGCAATATCTAATTTTAAGATAAGAAAAGGGATGCCTGTTGGCTGCAAGGTTACATTGAGGCGCGCAAGGATGTATGAGTTTCTGGATAGATTTATAAATGTAATCCTGCCGCGTTTAAGGGATTTCAGGGGAGTTCCTCGTAATTCATTTGATGGAAGGGGAAATTATAACCTTGGTATTTCTGAGCAGACGATATTTCCTGAATTAGATTTGGATAAGGTAGATAGGGTTCAGGGTATGGATATAGCATTTGTTACAACAGCAAAGACAGATGAAGAGGCAATGGCGTTACTTGAGTTAATGGGTATGCCGTTTAGAAAGAGATAATTTTTGGAGGAGGATATAGATGGCAAAGAAGGCAATGGTTGAGAAATGGAAAAGAGGACCGAAGTATAAGGTGCGCAGGTATAACCGCTGCAGGATCTGCGGCAGGCCAAGGGGATATCTGAGCAGATTTGGGCTTTGCAGGATATGTTTTAGAGAGATGGCCTGGAAAGGCGAGATACCAGGTGTAAGGCATGCCAGCTGGTAAGGAGGGATTTTAGATGAGCGTAACGGATCCGATTGCAGATATGCTGACAGCTATCAGAAATGCTGCGATGGCAAAAAAGGATAAGATAGCCATTGCTGCGTCTAATCTGAAAAAGAAGATATTGGATATATTTAAAAATCACGGATATATCCGTGGATACAAAGAGATAGAAGATGGAAAACAGGGAATCCTTGAGGTCTATCTGAGATATATTGAGGGTGAGCCGGCATTTACTGAGGTTGTCAGAATTTCAAAGCCTGGAAGGCGAATCTATGTCTCTGCAGAGGATGTCCCTAACATAAAGAGGGGAATTGGTATTGCGGTTATATCCACATCAAAGGGAGTGATTACCAATAAAGAGGCAAAAAAGCTCAATATCGGCGGAGAATACATCTGTTATATCTACTAAGGAGAATGCTATGTCAAGGATAGGGAAGAAACCGATTTCTATACCAGATAAGGTTAAGGTAAGCGTTGATAAAGCAAATATTGTTACAGTTGAAGGCCCTAAAGGGAAATTGACCTTACAGGTCTCTCCCAGGATAAAGATAGTGGTTGAGGATTCTACTGTGAAGGTAGAGAGGCCAACTGACCTTAAGATGGATAGGGCAATGCATGGGCTTTATCGCAGCCTTATAAATAATATGATAATTGGTGTTACACAGGGATACAAAAAAGAACTTGAGATGGTCGGTGTTGGTTATAAGGCTCAGGTAAAGGGCAAGGAATTGGTCCTAGAGGTTGGTTTTTCCCATCCGGTTAATTACCCCATCCCGGAAGGGATCTCTATTCAAACCCCAAAGCCAACACAGATAGTTATAGAGGGAATAGATAAGCAACAGGTTGGGCAGGTCGCTGCAGAGATAAGGAAGGTAAGACCGCCTGAGCCATATAAAGGCAAGGGAATAAAATATGCTGGTGAGAGGATAAGACGCAAGGCAGGAAAGGCCGCTGGTAAGAAATAATGTTTTAGGAGGATGCTGAAAATGGCAAAGTCTTCAAAGATTAAGATATTAAAGAGACAAAAGAGGCACAGACACATCTTGAAAAAGATGTCTGGCACATCAGATAAGCCAAGGGTGGTTGTGCGCAGGAGCCTGAAGCACTTTTATGCGCAGGCAGTTGATGATGAAAGAGGTATTGTTATTACCGGCGCATCAACTCTCTCTCCTGAGATAAAGGCGGAAATCTCTTATGGCGGGAATAAGGTTGCGGCTGCAAAGGTTGGCGAGCTTATGGCAAAGAGGCTTAAAGAGAAGGGGATAGAAAGAATTGCCTTTGACCGCGCAGGTTACAGGTATCACGGCAGGGTAAAGGAATGCGCAGAGGCAATGAGGAAAGGAGGAATTGAGTTCTAATGGCTGAACAGCAGAATCAAACCCAGACACAAGATGAAATAGTATACGAAAAGGTCCTTCAGATAAAGAGATTAACAAAGGTTACAACCGGCGGTAAAAAACTTTCCTTCTCTGCTTTGGTCGTCGTTGGTAATGGCAAAGGTAAGGTTGGCTATGCATTGGGCAAGGCAAACGAGGTAATAGATGCGATTAAAAAGGGACTGCAGAAGGCAAAGAATAATATGGTATGGATACCTGTAAAAGGCCATACGATTCCTCATGATGTAATTGGTGAATTTGGTGCCTCAAAGGTGGTTATGAAGCCTGCATCTCGCGGTACTGGTATCATTGCAGGTGAGGTAGTCCGTTCTCTGTGTGAGGCAGCAGGGATACAGGATATATTGACAAAATCATTGAAGTCAAATACACCTGTTAACCTATTAAAGGCAGCTATGGCTGGTTTTGGCAAACTAAAGATGTCTATGCCACCGCAGTTGACTGATGATGAGAAGGTAGAAGGAAAAGGAGAATAAGAGATGAGACTTTGTGATATAAAGAGACCACGCAAGGCAAACTCTTCTACAAAGAGGGTTGGAAGGGGAGTTGGTTCAGGGATGGATAAGACATCTGGCCGTGGACACAAAGGTGCAAAGGCAAGGTCAGGGCCTGGTATGTATCTTGGATTTGAAGGGGGTCAGATGCCCCTTATCCGCAGGATACCGAAGCGTGGTTTTAATAACGCTGCGTTTGCAGATAGATTTTCTATAATAAATGTATCAAGGCTTTCAGAGCTCTTTTCTGCAAATGATGTGGTGGAGCCTGAGGTGTTGATTAAAAAAGGCCTTGCAAAGAAACGCAGTAAGATAAAGATACTCGGCAATGGCGAGATAAATATCCCCCTGATAGTTAAAGCACATAAAGTATCAAAGTCAGCTGCCCAAAAGATAGAAGCAGCCGGGGGAAAGGTGGAAATTATATTAACTAATAACTAAAAGCT
>JALVWL010000043.1 GCA_027034965.1 Candidatus Omnitrophota bacterium | reverse complement strand
TTTTATTAAGAAAGAGGTGTATCTCGGTAAATAAAAATCCTTCATGCTTCATTCTTCCTCCTCCATCCTCAAAACTTGAGTTGTGGTTTTTAGTTTTGCGTTTTTAGTTTAACCACATGGTGAATTTTTATCTTTAGCTTTTCCTATTGTCCTAAAACGAGTTCCATTATATTTCAATCCCCTATTGCATAACTTGGAATAATTTGGATTAAATTGATTCGAGTCTCCCATAAAGGCATCTCAAGAATTCCTGTTTTGAAATATCCCACTTTGGAGCAAGAAGCAATTCTCCCCGGGCATCTGCAAGCCATCTATGCACTATTGTGTTCTCTCCAATAATCGGCGCCAGGTACAGCAACAGCTCTAGATATTCCTGCCAACTCAGCACGCTGATCTGCCCCCTCTTGTACCATTCTTCGAATTCTGTTCCCCTGATAATCTGCAGGTGATGCAGCTTTATCCCATCACTCCCGAGCCTCTTTACTGCCCTTATGCTCTCTGCCATATCTTCTCTGCCTTCACCAGGCAAACCCAAAATCAAATGCGTGCACAAGAAGAGATTCTCCCGCCTGCCAGCCCTTAGGATAGCATCTTCAAAACAGGAAAAGTTATGCCCGCGATTGATAAGCTCAAGGGTCCTGTTATGGGCGCTCTGCAAGCCAATCTCTAGCCAGAACATCCTCTTAGTCCCTACCTCGTTAAAGAAATCCAGCATATCATCGGGAAGACAATCCGGCCGAGTCGACACGGATATACCAACCACATCCTCAAATGCCAGGGCCTGCTCTATTATTCCCCTAATCTCTTCAATATCACAATAGGTATTTGTATATGTCTGGAAGTATGCAATAAATCCTCCCTTAAACCCTTTGCGACGATAGGAATCTATTCCCCGTTTTATCTGCTCCCCTACGGATAAGTTTCTATAATCAGTGAGCTGACTAAACGAAGAATTGCTGCAATAATAACAACCGCCACCACCTAGCCTATCTTTCCTATGCGGACAACCCAGGAATAGATGTACGGGGAGCTTTTTTACTGGAAATCCAAATCTCTCTTTCAGGAACCTCGCAAAAGTAAGGACCTTCATCCCTCTTTTTCTTTATTGTGTCCACTGGCACAGGACCTACAGTTGCCTGAACAGAAGTTCTTATCTTTGCCAGACAAGGACAAGACCACTGCATAGAGACAGGCCAATAAAAACAGAAACAAGAATACCTTTAACATATCACAGCCTCATTCCAGATTTACCTTATCCCCTACCTTCTTGTGTCCCAGCACGGTCTGATAGAGGGTCTCAGGGATCAACATCACCTCAAAAAAACCCTTTCCTAATCTCTGTACAGTGAGGCTCACCCCATCCACTCCTACTGAACCCTTGTAATTCAGATGCGAGGTAAAGGAAGGGGGTGCCTGGATCTTAAAATACCTAATTTTGCCATCCCTGCGTATGGAGATAATCTTGCCTATAGCCCTTATATGTCCGCTAAGGATATGGCCACCGAGTTTGTCACCAACCCTTAATGCAGGTTCGAGGTTTACAAGGCTTCCGCTCCTCAGACTATTTACAGTCGTATCCTTTATGGTATCCCTTCCAACAAAGAACCGCAAAACAGAATCAGTATAGGCCTCAACCGTCAGGCAGATGCCATTGACAGCAATGCTATCGCCCTTCTCCACATCTTCCAGCCCTGCCTCGACAAGGAGGACCCCTGAGGAGGCCTTGCGATGAAAACCCTTTACCTTTCCTATGGCCTTTATGATACCCGTAAACATAATCGCGGTTTTAAAAAATAGAGGGATAGGGGAGAATCTCCCCTATCCTTCTTTTCCAATGCCTTATTCTATAAATTATATCAAAATAGAGGCTGTATCAATAATTAACTGCCAGGCGTTCATAAAAGGACCTCGGATGGGCACAGGCAGGACACTTCTCTGGTGGCTCAGGCCCTTCATGTATGTAACCGCAATTGCGGCACTTCCACTTTATCGGCTCAGGCGCCTTAAAGACCTCACCCTTTTCGACCTTCTCCAATAACGACTTATATCTCTCCTCATGCCACATCTCAGCCCTTGCAATCGACCTAAATACTGCCGCAATCTCAGGGAAACCCTCCTCCTCAGCGACCTTGGCAAACTCGGGATACATCTTGGTATGCTCGTAATTTTCTCCGCTGGCCGCTTCTTTGAGATTATCGGCAGTACTACCTATCACCCCTGCCGGGAAACTAGCCGATATCTCAACCGAACCACCTTCCAGGAATTTAAACAACCTCTTTGCGTGCTCCTTTTCATGGTCAGCAGTCTCTAGGAATATCGCAGCGATCTGTTCGTAACCCTCCTTCTTCGCCTTAGAGGCAAAGTATGTGTAACGGTTCCTGGCCTGAGACTCACCACAAAATGCAGTGAGCAGATTTTTCTCTGTACGCGTACCCTTCAAACTTGGCATAATACACCTCCTCCTATGTTCTATTAAACCCGATATCTTTACAGCCTACCCAACCACAAGCCATGGATATTACAATATTCCCTGGCAGAGACCTGACTTCCACTGGGAACCTCAAATAGGGCATCAGGTGCATCTCCAGGTGATAGGAACCTCCTATAGGCCACACCATCGACTAGCAGCTCTATCCATTCTATGTAGTGCTCTTCCTGCATAGGATGGGCAGCGTTCTGTCCAACCTTTACCAGGTATCCATTCTCCTTTCTCTCTATGTAAGGTACGTGCTTTTCCGTAGAGGAATCGGCTGTCTTTTCCTCCATAAGGGCCATCGGCTTTCCACAGCAAACCAGGGCCCCATCTCCACTATGCAACACCTCAACGATGTTTCCACACATTTCGCATTTATAGACCTGCCTTATGGCTGTCATCTGCCACCTCCTTTTTAGGTTTATTCTATCTTACGCCTTTCCAGTAACTAAATTCAAGAACCATTCTTTATTTCAGGCTCTTATGGCAGAACCACCAGTCAAAACACTTTATCTCTCCCTTCTTCTCTGAGGCAAGTCGCTTCTCAACCTCAGACTCGCTCATCGCCGGAGGGACGATTACATCCTTGCCTACCAATTCGTTGTCAGGCCAATTGTGGGGAATAGCCACCCCATTCGCATCCGAAACCTTGAACCCTTCTATCATACGTAAAATTTCGTCGACATTCCTGCCGAGCTCTTGAGGATAATATAATATCGCCCGCACTACTCCTTTTGGATCAACAATGAATACCGCCCTGACGGTATTTGTCCCCTTTGCACCGTGGATGAGTCCAAGTTGAGAGGAGACCCTGCCGGTATCGTCAGCGATAACCGGGAACTCGATTTTGACGGGCTTGCCGTCGACCTTTATATTCTCCCCTATCCACTGCACCCACTTGATATGGCTAAATACCTGGTCGATAGAAAGACCGATAAGCTCAGCCCCTAGCTTGCGGAATTTTTCATACCTGAGCTGAAAGGCCACAAATTCAGTGGTACATACTGGGGTAAAGTCTGCTGGGTGACTGAACAATACGAACCACTTACCCTCATAGGCCTTGGGCAGCTCCAACACCCCATGTGTGGTAACTACCTTTAACTCCGGAAATTTTTCCCCCAATAACGGCATCCTCATCTCCATAACAACCCTCCTTTTTTAATTGTTATTACTCATTTGTGAGACAAACTGCCTCTGACCTAACTCCTTATCCAGCATAAAGAGTCCATTTTTATTGTCATTCACGAGTTTTAGCCGATTTATTATCTGCCTGGCATTTTCCTCTTCCTCAACCTGTTCGTCAATAAACCACTGCAGGAAGTTGTTAGTAGCCCTGTCCTTTATTTCTTCGGCTATATCCACCAGCTTGTTTATGCAATCCGTAATATGCTCTTCGTGTTTTAAGGTGGCCTCAAAGACTTCTAGGGGCGAGGCCCAATCAGTTTGAGGTTCCTTGATTGCCTGGAGCCTTATCCGTGCACCTTGTGAAACAAGATAATGGTATATCCTCATAGCGTGTTCTGTTTCCTCCCTGTACTGGACTATCATCCACTTGGCAAATCCCTTCAGACCTATGGATTCAAAGTAGGCACTCATAGACAGATATAAATGGGCAGAGAACAATTCCTCCCTTATCTGATCATTTAAGGCATCGGCCATCTCTTCCTTTAACATCATAA
>JALVWL010000042.1 GCA_027034965.1 Candidatus Omnitrophota bacterium | reverse complement strand
CCCTTATCCTTCCTCCTCTATGTCTGCTTTTCCCTCATCCATCCTAAAAACTTGTGTTGCGTTTTTTTAGCTCTTAGCCTGTCTTTCATATCTCAGACTTATTATACCATATATCGTAGAATCCGAAATTTGGTGCCCCTGGCAGGACTCGAACCTGCGCTCCAGGCTCCGGAGGCCTGTGCTCTATCCCCTGAGCTACAGGGGCAGGGAATCTAAAGACACGAGATAATCCTTAATCATCCGCCTGGCCTTTACCAACGCCCTTCTACGGTGGCTTATTTTGTCTTTCTCCCCACTTGAAAGTTGGGCAAAGGTCTTATCATAACCGTAAGGAACAAATACAGGGTCATAACCAAACCCATTCTTGCCTTTTGGTCTGAAGGCAATCCTCCCCTTAACCTGGCCACTAACCAGTCCTACAAGGCCATCCCTATCTGCTAAGGCGATATAACATACAAACCTGGCCCTCCTGTCCGATTTATTTAGCATCAACTCCAGGAGCTTTCTATTATTGTCTTTGTCGCTCTTGTGTTCCCCCGCAAACCTTGCAGAGTAGACGCCCGGCTTGCCACCCAAGGCAAACACCTCCAGGCCAGAGTCATCGGCTAGACAAAGCAAACCCGTCTTTGCAGCAACTATCACGGCCTTCTTAACCGCATTGCCCTGAAATGTATCGGTATCCTCCTCTATCTCGGGCAGAGATTCGTCTACCTCAACCAGACTACAGACCTCAACTCCCAATCTCTTACCCAGGATTCGCGATATCTCCTCTACTTTTTTGCTGTTTCTTGATGCTATCACCAATTTCATAAGCCAAATCTCTTTCTCATATTACTCCACTCTCTCTACCTTGTAGGACATAAAATAAGAACTTATCGCGGCACAAAAGGTAGAGGCCGTCTCAACTCTAAGGATGAAATCACCAAGGCTAATCGGTTCTGCACCTCTGGCCAGGGCATAGTCCAGTTCCTCCTCACTGAAATCCCCTTCAGGCCCTACCATAATAACAACATATTCAAATTCTGACAAATCTTTATTGTGAAGTGCATCAAAGAGGTGAAGGGACTTGGCACGAGCGCCAAGGTTGGGCAGTAGCAATAAGGTATTCTCCCTCTGGCCAAAGACATCAACCACATCCGAAAACAGGCTAACTTTCCCTATTTCAGGCAAGAACAGGTTCTCACACTGCTTGCAGACCTCTATAGCCTTCCTCTTCCAACGCTCTTTAGATTGCCCAACATCCAATCTGGCAATGGTCCGATCACAAAGCATAGGTATCAACAGATCTATCCCAAACTCAGCCGAAGACTCCACAACCCTATCAAACCTATTGGAACCTATCAAAGAACAGGCTATAACAAATTTTGGGCCAGAACGCTGTGCCCTAAATACGTCTGTTACTTCAAGGACTGCTTTATGTTTCTCAATCACAGTTAACCTGCAAAAATACTCCCATCCTCTACCATTAAGTAAAGCGACCCTTTCTCCTGGATTGACTCGCCTGACATAGAGGTGATGCAACTCAGACTCATCGATTATCTCTATCTTCTCTCCTCTCGATAGACCTTCAACCGAGCTAACGAATAGGCGTACCATCTATCTCCTCCACTTCCAGGTAATCAAACTCTCCCAAGCTCGTCATAACCCTGCCTGTTTCAAGGACATCTATTACCTTCAATTCCCTGACTTCATCCCCCATCCTGCACTTCCAGTGGCCTGGCACTCCCCACAATCCCTGACGGTACATAGAAAACACCTCTGAAAATTCCTTCATTAAAATCCGCTCAATCCAATCCAGCAACAAAAAACCCCCCTCATAGGCATTGTTTAGCATACTGCTCAAGTCTCCTATCCTGGCCGCAGGCCTATTGAGGCAAGAGAGGTCATTAAATACATTCAGGCCAACTCCGCATACATATACTCCTGATCTAATAGACTCTATTAGTATTCCACCTAACTTGGCTCCATCCCAAAATATATCATTAGGCCACTTTATTCGCGCCTCTATCCCTATTTCATTGATAGCCTCTACAATAGCAACCGCCAGATAGAAACCCACACGGTATGCCGTCTCTCCATCCCAATCAATGAGAAAAGAAAGGTATATCCCACCCTCTTTAGAGTCCCAGGTCCTGGAAAATCTTCCTCTGCCTGCATCCTGCTGGCGGGCCGCACACACATCACCAGGGGATAGACAACCGCGCAAAAAGGCCCCTTTCATCCAATCCTGCGTAGAGTCAAGCCTGTCAAAATAATACAGTCTATTTCCGAACCTTGGCATAATCTGCCAATACCTGTAACAGATCCACGCGATTTAGATCAATTTCTTGGATCTCTCCTGAGGCCCTCTCTTTTACCTCAACCTTATTCTCTGCCGCCTTTTTGCCAACGATAATCTGGATCGGTATACCTATAAGGTCAGCGTCATTGAACTTTACTCCGGCCCTCAGATCCCTATCGTCCCAGAGGACAGAGATACCTTTCTGCCCAAGCTCTTCGTATATACGACTTGAGAGATCCATTATTGCAGTATCGGAAGGATTCAGACTCACCAAAAGCACATCAAACGGAGATACCTCTTCTGGCCAGATAATACCTTTCTCGTCGTTATGCTGCTCTATGATTGCAGAGATAAGCCTGCTAACCCCTATACCGTAACAGCCCATAATAACTGGCTTGCTCTTCCCATCCCTATCCAGGAAGTAGAGATTCATCGACTCACTATACTTAGTCCCAAGCTTAAATATGTGTCCCACCTCTATTGCTGGCAATACCTCCAGATCCTCCGCCCCGCAAAAAATACAGGACTCAGCCGTCTCCTCTCCACCAAACCTTGCCCCACATCTCTTGCAGATAATCAATTTATCCTCTCCGCAGGGCGCTGGCACCAGAAACTCGGCCGATTCACTACCCCCCATAACACCTGTATCCGCCTGGATCGCTGCAAAATCAAGCCCCATCCGAGAAAATATGCGATTATAGGCCTCAAACATAGCCGAATAAGACCTATCCAATCCCTCCTCATCTATATCAAAGCTATAGGCATCCTTCATAATGAATTCACAACAACGAATCAGACCAAACCTGGGCCGCAATTCATCTCTAAACTTGGTCTGTATTTGATAGAGGATAACCGGCATATCCCTGTAAGAATGTATATCCTGTCTCGCCAGAAAGGTTATTACCTCCTCATGAGTAGGGCCAAGGGCAAGTCGCCTACCCTTTCTATCCTCAAAGCGTATCATAACATCGCCAATGACCTCATCTCGTCCCGACTCCTGCCACAATTCCACTGGCTGGATAGCCGAAAGCAAGACCTCTTGTCCACCGGCTGCATTCATCTCTTCGCGAATAATCGATTCTATCTTGCTCAATACCCTCAACCCCATAGGCATATACAGATAAACGCCTGCTATCAGCATCCTGACCAGACCGGCCCTTAACATCAGCTTATGACTGGTTATCTGCGCATCCTGCGGCGCCTCTTTAAGCGTAGGCAGGTGATAAGAAGACCACCTCATTTCTTTCCTCCCTTTTTCGCCTTGGCCTGAGTGCTTATGAGTTGCTCAAGTTCCTTCATAAACTCCCTGACATCCTTAAACTGCCTGTAGACAGAGGCAAATCTGACATAGGCGACATCGTCCAACTTCGATAATCCATCCATTACCTTTTCTCCGATCTCCTCTGCCTGTATCTCGGTATCATAACCAGCACGGATATCCTTCTCAATGAAATCCACCAGCTTCTCTATCTGTTCTATAGAGACAGGCCTTTTCTCGCAGGCCTTTATTATCCCATTTAATATCTTATTCCTGTCAAATATCTCCCTGCGGCCATCGCGTTTTACCACGAATAAAGGGACATCCTCTATATGCTCATAGGTGGTAAAGCGCTTGCCGCATCCCATACATTCCCTGCGCCTGCGAATAACCGCACCGTCTTCTGATTCCCTTGAATCGACTACTTTATCTGTCTTATGCCCGCAAAAAGGACACCTCATAAACAAACCCTCCGAATAAACCCGGATTATGCATTAGAATTTTTTACTCTCCATCGCCTGGTTAATCAAACATTTCTTTCCTTATTAATAATCAAGCATGAAGAATGGAGCATGGAGAATGAAGGATAAAACCACCATTTCGCATTGCTTCTTTAAATCAAAAAAACACTGCCTTCATTCTTCCTTCTCCGTTCTCCCTTCTTAACAATCAAGG
>JALVWL010000041.1 GCA_027034965.1 Candidatus Omnitrophota bacterium | reverse complement strand
CCGCGATGTGCTTGTGGATGAGGGCCTTTTTGCCTTCTCGATTTTTGGCCCTGATACTTATAGGGAGCTGTCTCTAGAACTGGGTTTTGACCTGCCTGCCCAGGGATTCTCGAAGCTGTTTGATGTGAAGGCCGCCTTACAGGAATGTTTTGAGGTTGTTGATTTTTGCAGACAGGTCTTAAAGAGGGAATATGCCTCGTTTAGGGATTTTCTATTGACTATGCGTATGACGGGTGCTAGAGGGGGGAATAAGAGGTTGATGTTGCCGTCTCAAATGAAGAGGGTAGAGGAGTCTATAAGGAGGCGTTACGGTAGTTTTTTGGTATGCTATGAGGTTGGTCTTTTTCTAGCAAAGCGCCCCCGTAGATAGAGTGGAATTTCTGTCTTTTATTCTGATTGACAAAGACTATGTGCTTCTATACAATATGCCTTGGCCTGTATGGGCAGGTGGCGGAGTGGTCAAACGCACCAGACTGTAAATCTGGCGGGCTGAGCCCTTCGGAGGTTCGAACCCTCCCCTGCCCATTTTATTTAATATGGCTTTAGAGTTTGCCAGTGTTAACTTTTTAAGTTGTGGTTTTGACTTTTAAGATTTGAGATTTGAGTTTTTATTATGAATTTTACTGTCGTAGGCCTGCAGTGGGGAGATGAGGGGAAGGGGAAGATAATAGATATCCTCTCTGCCGAGGCCGATGTTATAGTAAGGTATCAGGGTGGAAATAATGCCGGACATACCGTTGTAAAAGACGGTATCAGATATGCCTTTCACTTGGTCCCCTCGGGTGTCCTGCATGAGGATAAGATTTGTGTGATGGGCAATGGTATGGTAATCGATCCACTAGCCCTTCTCCACGAGCTAGACGAATTAAGGTCTCAGGGATTGGATGTCTCGCCCAGACAGCTAAAGATCTCCGAAAATGCCCATATAATTTTTCCCTATCACCGAAAATTAGATGGCTTTAGGGAGAAACTTCGTAGCAACAGGATTGGTACCACAGGCAGGGGAATAGGTCCCTGTTATATGGATAAGTATGCGCGCAGTGGGATAAGGGTAGGTGATCTATTGAATCCCAAACTATTTATTTCAAAATTAAAGGACAATATTGTAGAGAAGAATGGCATATATCGGCAGGTCTTTGGATACGATGGATTTTCTGAAGAGGAGATAGCCAGGGAATATCTGGGCTATGCAGAAAAGATTGCCCCCTTTGTCTGCGATACAGTAAGTCTTCTTCACGAGTTATGGGGAGAGGGCAAGAGTATATTGTTCGAGGGTGCACAGGGAACGATGTTGGATGTGGATTTTGGAACCTATCCCTTTGTTACCTCTTCCAATGCCTCTGTAGGGGGGATATTCTCTGGTACGGGCCTGCCGCCAAAGGCACTGGATAAGGTTATAGGTGTCTGTAAGGCCTATACAACTCGGGTTGGAGAGGGCCCTTTTCCGACGGAGTTATTTGATGAGTTGGGCAGTCGTCTCAGGGACAAGGGCGGGGAGTTTGGCACTACTACTGGGCGTCCGAGACGCTGTGGTTGGTTTGATGCGGTCTTGGTGAGATATGCGGTTAGATTAAATGGAGTGGATGAGATTGTAATAACGAAACTCGATGTCCTGGATGAATTGGATGAGATAAAGGTTTGTATAGGCTATCGGCTGGGCGATGAGGTCATAAAGACGTATCCGTTTGATATAGAGGTCTTCTCAAATGTCGAACCTATGTATGAGACATTTAAGGGGTGGAAAACAGATACAACGGGTCTGCGAAGATTTTCTGATCTGCCCGTAGAGGCTAGGGATTATATAAATGCCATATCTGATTTGGTAGGGGCAAAGGTCTCTATGGTCTCAGTTGGATCGGATAGAGAAGAGATTATAAGGATATGATTGGAAAACTAAAAACTAAAAACGCAAAACTAAAAACCACAACTTAAAAGTAAAAACTGTTTTTAACATGGGATACAGAGAAAGCGGAGTTAAGGGAAGCAGAAGCGAATTGCAAGGATTGTGAGCTCAGGTGATGATAAAGAGAAAAGAAATAGAAGAGAAAATAAAAAGATTTAAGTTTTAAGCTGTAGATTTGACTTTTGAGTTTTGAGATTTGAGTTATCTTTCTGTGGATTTGACTTTTGAGTTTTTAGATTTGAGTTATCTTTAGATAAAGAAAGGATGGTTCGGGTTATCTAAAAGGGAGGTTGTTATGGGACTTGGTCTGGTCTGGCTTGCTCCGGTTGGGTCTATCTCTGCGTTGCTCTTTGCGGGTTTTCTATCGTGGAGGGTATTGAGGGCTGATGAAGGCAATGACAGGATGAAGGAGATAGCGCAGTATGTCAGGGAAGGTGCTATAGCCTATCTCAAAAGACAATATAAAGTAGTCGGTATCTTTTTTGGAGTAGTATTTTTGATACTATCCTGGATGGCCTGGAAGAAATATCTTACTCCGTTTGTCCCTTTTGCATTTTTGACAGGCGGCTTTTTCTCGGGTCTATCGGGATTCATTGGGATGATGATAGCCACTCGTGCCAGCAATAGAACGGCAGCAGGCGCACAACAGTCTCTGAATAAGGGGCTGAGGGTTGCGTTTTCTGCGGGTGCGGTTATGGGACTTGTTGTGGTTGGCCTTGGGTTGCTGGACCTCTCTATCTGGTTCTATTTATTGAATTGGTTCTACAGTAATCATCCGGATATGCTTACTAATATGGATAAGATTACAGCGATAACCACGACTATGCTTACCTTTGGGATGGGTGCGAGTTCTCAGGCCCTGTTTGCCCGTCTTGGTGGTGGAATATACACGAAGGCCGCTGATGTCGGTGCTGACCTGGTCGGAAAGGTCGAGGCCGGAATCCCTGAAGATGACCCCAGAAACCCTGCGGTGATAGCGGATAATGTTGGTGATAATGTTGGTGATGTTGCTGGAATGGGGGCGGATTTATATGAATCATATGTCGGCTCTATTGTTGCCACTATGGCCTTGGCGGCGACCGCTGGTCTGGGACTGGCCGGTGTTACAGTGCCGATGGTTATGGCTACCTGTGGAGTAATCGCCTCTATTGTAGGTACATTTTTGGTGCAGACAAAGGAAGATGCCTCTCAGAATACCCTACTCTGGGCCCTGAGGCGAGGCATATTCACGGCAGCTGGGCTCATAGCGGTTATCTCCTTCTTTATCGTTAAGTATACCCTGGGAATGGGTTTTATAGGCGTGTATTGGGCGGTTATTTCAGGTCTTGTTGCTGGTATCATTATCGGCCTGTCAACGGAGTTCTTTACCTCTGCCTCCTATAAGCCTACTCAGGGGGTTGCAGAATCGGCTGTTACTGGCCCTGCGACCGTGATTTTGAGCGGTATAGCGGTTGGTATGCTTTCGACGCTTGTCCCTGTATTGGTTGTGTGTGCGGCCATCTTTATTGCCTTTAAAGTAACAGGTGGATTTGAGAACCTTGGAATGGGGCTTTACGGCATAGGGATATCAGCCGTTGGTATGCTTTCTACATTGGGCATAACCCTTGCAACAGATGCCTATGGTCCGGTGGCAGACAATGCCGGTGGTAATGCAGAGATGGCAGGTCTTGGCCCAGAGGTAAGGAAAAGAACCGATGCCCTGGATTCGCTTGGAAATACTACTGCCGCAACAGGTAAGGGTTTTGCTATTGGATCTGCGGCCTTAACGGCTATGGCCTTGATTGCTGCCTATCGGGATGAGATTATCCTGCACGGTGGACAGCTTAGTCTTTCATTGATGGAACCAACGGTATTGATTGGTGTCTTTATCGGGGCGATGATGCCCTTTGCCTTTTCTGCATTAACGATTCGTGCTGTTGGACGTGCGGCCCAGGGAATTGTCCTAGAGGTCCGCAGGCAATTTAGGGAGATAAAGGGGCTTATGGAGGGCACTGCCAAGGCAGATTATGCAAGTTGCGTCTCGATAGCTACCAGGTCTGCCCAAAAGGAGATGATATTGCCATCTCTTCTGGCGATTATTACTCCAATCTCCGTAGGGCTTCTGCTGGGGGTCTCTGCTGAGGTGGGTCTGCTGGCAGGGGCCTTGGCCAGTGGTTTTGTCCTGGCGGTCTTTATGGCAAATGCAGGAGGCACTTGGGACAATGCCAAAAAGTATATAGAAGAGGGGAACTTCGGCGGAAAGGGTTCTGATGCCCACAAGGCAGCAGTGGTTGGAGACACTGTTGGGGATCCGTTCAAGGACACATCTGGAC
>JALVWL010000040.1:3137-17105 GCA_027034965.1 Candidatus Omnitrophota bacterium | reverse complement strand
AACGGCTGGTGTCTACGAGGCAAGAAAGTTCCTTCGGGAGGCTGATTTGTCTTATAGACGGGATGCTGGGGCCCTGGGCTATAATCGGGATATTAATAGGATAGAGGCCTTGCTTGAAGGTGTGGGGATAAAGGAAAATGTCCCTAAGGCCCTGGCGAAGATAAAACTATTATGGGACCGCTATCCACGCCTTGCTGGTCCAAATCTGCTCCTGGCGGAAGGGATTATACTGGAGCAATATAATCTACTAGAACCAGGGGATGAGCTGATTAAGGAGGCCTTGTCTGAATTCCTGCAGGGCGGCGAACTTTTGGATGAGGAGTTGTTGTTGTGGTTGGCGGGTGTCTCTGGAGATTCCGGAGAGGATAAGGTCAAGCAGAACCCGCACAAGGCAGGTGGTATTGTATTTTTTGATATCAACTAAAAACCACAACTCAAGTTTTGAGGATGGAGGAGGGAGAATGAAGCATGAAGGATTTTTATTTACTGGGATATTTCTTTTTCTTAATAAGAAATTTCCTTCATTCTCCATGCTCCATTCTTCATTCTTAGGTTTTGGGTTTTAAGCTGTAGATTTGACTTTGAGATTTGAGTTTTTATAAGATGGAAGCTGAAGAATTCTAATGCATAATTCGGGATTAAGGTTTGTTATTTACTATAGATATATTTGATTATAAAATCAATGCTATGGATCCGCAGTTGATAATTGCATTGGATACGGATATTGAAACGGCAAAACACCTGGTCCTATCGGCCTGGAATGTCCAGTGGTTTAAGGTGGGCTACAGACTATTTCTGCGTTATGGACAGGAGATTATGTCATTTCTAAAGACAAATGGCAGGCGTATTTTCCTGGACCTGAAGTTCCACGACATCCCCAATACTATGGCAAATGCGGCCAGAGAGGTCGTTTCTCTGGGAGTGGATATGTTCAATGTGCACATCTCTGCCGGCCCTGAGGCATTGACTCGTGTGGCAGAAGAGGTTGAGCTGGCCAGAAGGGAAGGCAAGGAGGTGCTCTGTATCGGGGTAACTCGCCTTACCAGTCAGGAGGCCTCGCTAGATGAGGTAGTGGAGATGGCAGGGCTGGCAAGGGAGTGCGGGCTCGATGGGGTTGTATGTTCTGTCTATGAGGTTGAGGCGATAAAGGCTGTCTGTGGGGAGGATTTTCTCTGCGTCTGCCCAGGGATAAGACGTAGAGGGGCCAGCAAGGATGACCAGCACAGGGTGGCCAGCCCTGTGGATGCCAGGGAAAGGGGCGCAGACTTTATTGTGATGGGACGGCCTATACTGGAGATGTCTGAAAGCGAGCTTCAGGGGTTGCCAGGGATATTGTTTGAGGGCTAATATGGGTGTATTTGTCATAGCAGAGGCAGGTGTTAATCACAATGGCAGTCTGGAGCTGGCCTTTAAGTTGATAGATGCGGCGGCCAGGGCAGGGGCTGATGCGGTCAAGTTCCAGACATTTAGGGCCGATAAGGTGGCTAGTTCCTTTGCAGAGAAGGCAGAGTATCAGAGGCATACTACAGATGCCGATGTGTCCCATCTGGATATGTTGAGACATCTGGAGCTCTCGCTCGATACCTATGCCAGGCTTAAGGCATACGCTGAAGACAAGGGCCTCATCTTTATGTCCACGCCTTTTGATATAGAGAGTGCGCGGTTTCTAAGGGATCTAGGGATGGAGATCTTTAAGATCTCTTCAGGTGATATTACGAATTATTTCCTCCTGAAGGAGATAGCTTCTTATGGAAAGAAGGTTCTGTTATCCACGGGGATGTCGACGCTGGGAGAGGTGGAAGCGGCGTTAGAGCTGCTTCTCTCATCTGGTCTGACCAGAGAGGACCTTCTACTTCTGCACTGCACTACGGAGTATCCATCGCCGTATGAATGTGTAAATCTCCTTGCAATGCAGACTATGCGCAGGGCCTTTGGTGTGGAGGTGGGTTATTCGGATCATACGATGGGAGTGGAGGTTGCGATTGCTGCTGTGGCGTTGGGTGCCGGGGTGCTGGAGAAGCACTTTACACTGGATAGGGACCTTCCTGGCCCTGACCATAAGGCCTCTCTTGAGCCTGATGAGCTGGAGCAGATGGTTGAGGCGATAAGGAATGTGGAAAGGGCATTAGGAGATGGGATAAAACGGCCTGCGGAGTGTGAATTGAAGAATATAGTTGTGGCCAGACGATCGTTGTTTGCGGCCAGGGACATATCAAAAGGAGAACCCCTATCTACTGAAAATGTTATTGCCCTCAGACCAGGGACAGGTCTGTCTCCTATGTTGTGGCCCAAGATAGAAGGCAAGAGGGCCGTCAGGGATTTTAAAAGAGGCCAGCCTATAGAGTTTTTCTCGTAACTGCGTAATTCTGGTAGTTGTTATGTTTGAAAAATTGCTGGTAAAGGAGAATGTCCCTTTGCGGAATATGTCTTCCTTTCGAATAGGAGGGATGGGGCGATTTTTTCTGCCGGCTTCCAGTGTGGATGAGTTGAGGCAAGCTCTGGAGTTTGCCAGGGATTGGGGTATCAGGCTTATTCCTATTGGCCGGGGGACCAATATCCTCTTCGGCGAAGGGGTGTTGAATTACTTTTTTGTGAAGCTTTCAGGAGAGCTTGGGGTGATTGAAGAGGAGGATGGTCTATTAAAGGTAGGTGCAGGGGCAGATGTCTCGAGGTTGGTCTCTATGCTGAGGGATAGGCTTTCGGTTTTCAGGGGCCTGCCTGGTACGGTTGGCGGGGCGGTGAAGGGGAATGCGGGTGTAAGGATAGGGGATGTCTATGTAAATTTTATGGATGTGGTTGAAAGGTTGGCGGTAATGGATGAAGCTGGCAGAATAGAGGTACTTTATTCTAAGGATATAGATAAGGGATATCGCTTTGCTGATGTGGATGGGATTGTCTTATTTGCCTGGATAAGACCGGATCTTATCTCTGATTTCTGGGGGATTGTGCCCCAGAGAGTTGTTGTTGAGCCCTATCCCAATGCGGGTTCTATTTTTAAAAATCCCTCTATGGATGTGAGCGCTGGATATCTTATAGATTTATGTGGGTTTAAGGGCAGGCGCCTGGGAGGGGCGATGGTTTCACGGGTGCATGCGAATTTTATATTGAATGTTGATGATGCTGGTTTTGATGATGTCTATTCTCTTATTGAGGAGATAGAGGGGGTTGTGTTTGAGCGGACGGGATATAGACTGGAGCGGGAAATAAGAATTATCCCAAATTATGCAATAGGGAATTAAAATATAATGGAAGCCGTTGTAGGACAGATAAATAACTAAAAACTCAAAGCTAAAAACTAAAAACCACAACTTAAAGCTCAAAACTGTTTTTAATTTACACAGGGGAGGTAGATTTACAGGGAGTAAGGTGTTGCGTAGGAACTTGGAGCTTGGCCAACGATAAAGGGGTAAGGGAAAAAGGGATAAAATAAAAAGATTTAAGTTTTAAGCTGTGGATTTGACTTTTGAGATTTTAGATTTGAGTTTAATTTAGATTTAGATAAGAAAAGAGAGGGCTGATTAGCAAAGCGATGGAAGATAAAGAATTCTAATGCATAATCCGGGATGAGGTAATTATGAGGATAGTGGTCTTAATGGGGGGATCTTCTCCTGAGGCAGGGGTCTCTGTCAAGAGCGGCAGGGCCGTGGAGGAGGCATTAAGGCGGATTGGCCTGGATGTAGAGGCTCTGTTGGTGGAGGAGGAGTCTCTGGAGTGGTTTGGCAGGCATATCCCGCTGGACAGGGATGTATATTTCATTGCTATGCACGGAGGCAGGGGCGAGGACGGTACTGTTCAACAGATATGCGAGGATTTGGGCCTGTGCTATACTGGCTCTGGTCCCCTGGCAAGTAGAATGGCTATGGATAAGGTCCTCTTTAAGGATTTTTTAGTGAAGAATGGTTTGCCTACGCCTGAATTTATGGTCCTTGGGTCTGTGGATGAACTGGAGTTCCCGGGATTTGGCCTGCCTGTGGTTGTAAAGCCTGTGGATAGTGGTTCGAGTATTGGCCTCTCGGTTGTCTTTGATGAGGATGACCTGGCTAGGGCGGTTGAGGAGGCCTTTTCTGTCTCTGATAGGGTCCTCCTGGAGAGGTTCATAGAGGGCAGGGAGATGACGGTTGGAATCCTGGGCAGAGAGGCCTTTGAGGTCATAGAGATTAGGCCGAAGAAGAGGCGATTTTTTGATTACGAATCAAAATACAAGAAAGGTGCCACTGAATACCTTCTGCCTGCGATGATTGACGCGGATACAAGGGCATTGCTTCGTTCTTTGGCACGGGATATTTTTGATTTTTTGGGGTTAAGAGATTTTGCTAGAATAGATATTATGTGGGGAAAAGACAACAGGCCATATGTGCTAGAGGCGAATTCTATCCCTGGGATGACTGAGACGAGTCTTTTGCCTATGGCGGCGAGGTTTGCTGGGATAGATTTTCCTGAATTGTGTCTGTCTATAGTCGAGATGGCAGGGAGAAGGTGTGGGAAAGAGAAAGAGGCAAAAGAATAGTCTTGATTGGAAGAGGATCTTGTTCCCTATCCTGAAGACAGGGCTTTTGGTTGTTTTTGCCCTGGCCTTTCTGTGGGGGATTGTGTATGTGGCGGTTTTTAGGAATCCTGTGTTTAATGTAAAGAGGGTCTTGAGCAATCAGCCCCTGCCGCCTGGGATGAAGTCTTCTTTCTATGGGACCAATATCTTTTCTGTGTCTCTGAAGTCTATCTATGTAAAATTAAGGGATGTCTATCCCTATGCCAGGGATATCAGGGTGGTAAAGCGCCTGCCCAATACTATAGAGATAAGGGTCCAGCGCAGGCATCCTGTATTGTTTGCGCGTAGGAATGGGGTAATCTATCCCATTGATGAAGATGGGGTTGCTCTGGAGGCCAATGCCTCGCTGCCCAGGGAGATACTCGAGGTATACCTGCCGCGGGATGTGGAGATAAGGGAGGGTGAGGCAATAAAGTCTGAATCTCTCTACCTTGCTCTGGATTTGTTGTCTGCTTTGAAGAAGTTGGGACTTTTGGATGTATTCGAGTTTGATTATATTGATGCGGTTCAGCCGTTTGAGCTGCGCCTGCGGATAAAGAATGGACCACTGTGGAAATTCAGGGGCGGCCATTATGAAGAAAAGCTCTCTGTGTTTAAGAAGCGATTGATGTCTTCTTTCCTGGATGAGCTCCCACACCTGACAAAGAACAGCTATTTATTGTTTCTGGAAGACGGTACGATAACATTTAATCCTTAATATGGGTCTGTATTTCCTGGATATAGGTAGCAGTCGTGTTTTGTGGGGGATAATCCCGGAGGATGGTTTCCCGTCTCTTAGCGTCTATCCATATTCACAGTTGCTCTCAAGGGATGCACGCGACGATATTGCAGTCGAGGTGCTAAGGTCATTCTCTGATTTTTCTAGCCGATTTCCCCAGAAGGACAGGGATGTCTATGTCCTGGCAGGGATAGGCGATATCGTGGATTTTGCTGCCTTTAAGGAGGCAAGGGTGTTGTCGTCAAAGACGAGACAGCCTGTCAAGCGAAGGCATATAGATGCCCTGCACTTTAGTATACTAAAGAGGGCAATAAGGGAGGATAGGCTTTATCTCTATTCTAGATTGGGATCGATTGATGTGGATGGCGTGGGCTATAGTTCTTTCTGGTCGGACAAATCCCTCCTTGCCCATACCCTTACCCTGAACGAGTATGTGTTTTTTATGGATAAGAGGGATTATATATGGTTAAAGGACAGCCTTTCCAAGCTAAGGCTCCGTCTGCGCAGGGTATTGCCCAGGGAGGTGTTGATAGGTCAGGAGGCCTTTTCCAGAAAGGAACTCTTTGATGGGGCCCTGTATATCGATATTGGTTTCCAACAGACGGTGGTGATTTTCTGGGATAAGATGCGGATTCGGCAGATAAAGATTCTCCCTTATGGGGCAAAGGATATAACCAGCTCTATAATGAAGGAGTTTGGTCTGCCGTTTGGGGTGGCCGAGGAACTGAAATTAAAGGCCCTGGATCTAGACTTGACGGGAATAGATTCTATACGGGTGAACTTTAATGACAGGATGTTTGAGGTTTCAGGGGATAGGCTTTCCCAGATTATGCTGGATTGCGTAAGTTCTATATTGGAGACAGTAAAGGGTGAGGTCTTTTCCTGGGACCTGCCCCTGGATGGTTGTGTGGTAGGGTTGACGGGTGGGGTGTGTATGATGGGAGGGGTTGTTGAGCTATGTGACAGGGTCTTTAATCTGCCGTCGAGGATGCTGTTTTGTAAGAATCAGTCCTGTGTGAACGCCAGTCCGAATCTGAGTATGTATTCCCTGATAGGCAGTTCATTCTGGCAGTACTGGGACAGGGGTGATGAGGATACCCCTTCTTTTAGGGAAAGGGTGCGGTTGTGGCTACAGGATCTCTTGAGTATTTTCTAATCTCGAGGATGCTAGATGGAGTTTACTGAGTTTGAAAGGGCCGTATATAAAGAGGTATTGAAGATCCCACTGGGAGAGACGAGGACTTATGGAGAGATTGCCGTGGCTGTTGGCAGGCCTGGTGCGGCCAGGGCGGTTGGCAATGCATTGCGCAGGAACCCCTATCCCTTGATAATACCATGTCATAGGGTGGTTTCTAAGGATGGGATAGGCGGCTATTCTAGGGGAATAGATGAGAAGTTGAAACTCCTGGAGTTGGAGACGAAAATAAAGGAGATGTTATATGGCAAAGACGTATAGAGAGGCGGGAGTGGATGTCAAGAAGGCAGAGAGGTTTGTCTCTTTTATAAAGAAGATGACGGATCTAGAGGGAAGCTTTGGCGGGGTGGTGGAATTACCCAGGGGATACAAATACCCTCTATTTGTCTCTTCAACAGATGGGGTGGGGACCAAGCTGATGCTGGCATTCCTTTCCGGGAATCATCGCACTGTGGGGATAGATATGGTGGCGATGAATGTCAATGATATCCTGTGCAGGGGGGCCAGGCCTTGGTTCTTCTTGGATTATATTGCCTGCGGAAGGCTCGATGTAAGGGTTATGAAGGATGTAATGAAGGGAATAGTAGATGGTTGTGATGAGGCGGGTTGTAGGTTGATTGGGGGTGAGACCGCAGAGATGCCTGATTTCTATCGGCCAGGCGAGTATGATCTGTCTGGTTTTTGTGTTGGTATAGTTGAAAAAAGGGATTTGTTGCCTAGAACGAAGAGGATAAGGAAGGGGGATGTTGTCCTTGGCCTTGCCTCATCGGGCCTCCATAGCAATGGCTTTAGTTTTGTGAGAAAGGTCTTCTCTAATAAAGAACTAAAGAGGCGCGCAGGGCAGCTCTTGACCCCGACCCGGATATATGTTGGGCCTGTTCTGTCTTTGCTTGAGAAGGTGCGGGTCAAGCAGATCGCGCATATAACAGGCGGTGGCTTTTTCTTAAAGGCGCCTAAGGGACTGCCGGAAGGGCTGGGATTGGTCATAGATAGCAAGGCCTGGCCTGTACCGGATATATTTCTGGAGCTCAAGCGTAGATCAGGGGCATCTAAGAGAGAGATGTTTTCCACATTTAATATGGGGATAGGGATGACCTTGATTGTCTCTCGAAGGGATGTTGATAGGGCCTTGTCCTTTTTAGAGGATATCCCCTGTTATGTTATAGGGGAAGTAGTAGAGGGAGGCGGGGTAAGGATATCCTGACTCTTTACCTGTTTTTTCTTGTAGGGGGTCGATTTTGTGGTGTAAACTTTAAAATAGTGATGAGAGATAAAACGAGACGCCTTGGTTTTCTGTTGATGGGCCTTCTCTTGGGGCTGGTGGGGTTTTCTGCGAGTTCTATAGGTGCCGACTCCAGGGAGAAAAAGGTCCTAGTCCTTTCCATAGATAATAAGATAATCACCCCGGCTGTTACGAATTATTTCCAAAAGTCGATTGAATCAGAGAAGGCCGATGCGGTGCTTATCCTCATCGACACTCCTGGGGGATTTCTTGAGGCCTGTCAGGAGATGGTAAAGACGATCCTGTCGGCAGATATCCCTACTCTGGCCTATGTCTATCCTAAGGGGGCCAGGGCCGGCTCTGCAGGGGTGTTTATTTCCCTGGCCTGTGACTTTGTGGCTATGGCCCCGAACACGCGAATCGGCGCGGCTCATCCGATAATGGCGTCCGCCGCTGGGATGGATGGTCTGGCATTCGCAGAAGAGAATAAGGCTCAGGGTAGTTTGCCTGCCAATGAAGAAACAAAAGCGGCCTCTGAAAAGGAGGGTAAGGAAGGGATTGCGAGGGAAGAAAAGGCCGTGGATAAGATAATCGAGACCTCTCAAGAGGGCATCCTTTCTGAGAAGGTGATAAACGATGTCCTTGCCTTTTTCAGGTCCTATGTAACAAAGAAGAGGCCAGGGATAGATATAGGGTTTGCAGAGACCCTGATTACCAAGAGCAGGTCTTTGACTGAAGAAGAGGCCTTGAATCATAAGATAATAGATGTGGTCTGTGAGGATATAGACTGTGTTATTCGTTCTGCCAAGGACAAGGGTGTATTAGATGGTGAACAGGAATATCGCGTTGTCTACAGGAATATGCTGCCAGTGGATGTCTTTATGTATTATGTGACCAATCCGTATGTGCTCTATCTGCTTTCCTCTATTTCCCTGATATTATTGGTGTTTGAGTTTACCCATCCTGGCTTTGGTCTGCCTGGTATTGTGGGGTTGGTTGGGGTTGGCATATGTATGTATGGATATGGGGTCTTGCCTGTGAATTATTTCGGCCTGTTTTTGCTTGTGCTGGGGGTGCTTTTCTTTGTTATCGAGGCATTCACTCCGGGTATTGGGGTGCTGGCAGGGGCGGGTATTGTCTCTTTTATCTGGGGCTCTTTGATACTCTGGGCAACACCTGGTTCGATGTTTTCTATACCACTTCCGCTTATCCTCTCTATCGGGGTATTATTGGGGCTTATGCTCTTTGGGCTGGTCTCTTTGGTGATATTTATAAAGACGAGGAGGCCTTTGTCGGGCAGTGATGCTATGATTGGCAGGAAGGCAAAGGTCGTTGAGGAGGTAGGTCCGAAGGGTGGGAAGGTCTTTATCAATGGGGAGTACTGGGATGCTATTTGCAGTCAGGGGGTTATCCCTAAGGGCGAGGAGGTCGTTGTAGAGGGTGTTGAGGGTTTGGTCCTTAAAGTAAGGGGGAGGTGAGTATGCCATTTGCTTTGATAATCTTTATTGCGGTGTGTATCTGGTTGTTCTCCTGTATTCGTATTCTCAAGGAATACGAGCGGGCAGTGGTCTTTACCCTTGGTCGTATATTGACAGGACCGCGCGGGCCGGGATTTATCTTTGTCTTCCGGCCGTTTGAGGATATGAAGGTGATTAGCCTGCGCCTCATTACACTGGATGTTCCGCCCCAGGATATCATTACCAGGGACAATGTCTCGGTAAAGGTCAATGCGGTTATATATTACAAGGTGATGGACCCTATAAAGGCCGTAACCGAGGTGGAAAACTATGACTATGCAACCTCTCAGATCGCCCAGACGACACTTAGGAGTGTGATTGGCCAGGTGGAATTGGATGAGCTGTTGTCAGATAGGGAGAAGATAAATACGCGGCTTCAGGAGATAATCGATAAACAGACGGATCCCTGGGGAGTGAAGGTCTCTACGGTTGAGATTAAGCACGTTGACCTGCCTCAGGAGATGCAGAGGGCAATGGCCAGACAGGCAGAGGCCGAGAGGGAGAGAAGGGCCAAGATTATCGCTGCAGAAGGGGAATTTCAGGCCGCAGAAAAGCTGAGGGCTGCATCTGAGATGCTGGCAGACCAGCCAGTTGCCATACAGATGAGGTATTTGCAGACCTTGGTAGATATCTCTGCGGAAAACACCACAACCGTGGTGTTTCCATTACCTCTGGAGATCTTGAGCGCATTTTTAAGGTCTCGTGCTCAGGAATCCTGAATCCCTTGATGCTATGGATGTAGTTTTGGTATAATAAAATATTTGTGGAATCTATTGTGCCGAAGTGGCGGAATTGGCAGACGCGTCGGTCTCAAAAACCGATGGGCCTCGCCGCCCGTGTGGGTTCGACTCCCACCTTCGGCATTTTTATTTTTCTAATTTTTCGAGGAGTTTTTTCTGATGTATCACTCTGATTTTGTTCACCTTCATCTCCACAGCGAATACAGCCTCCTGGATGGGGCCTGCCATCTAGAGGATATTATCGACAAGGCCCTGGAGTTCAAGATGCCGGCAGTGGCTGTAACTGACCATGGAAATATGTTCTCAGCCATCCTCTTTTATTCTAAGGCGATGGATAGAGGGGTGAAGCCTATTATTGGGAGCGAGGTCTATGTCGCACCTGGTTCGCGGTTTGATAGGGCCGATGGTGAATCAAAAAAGGACCTGCCGGCGGCCTTTCATTTGATACTCTTGTGCAGGGATGAAAGGGGTTATAAGAACCTCATTCAGTTGACGACTAAGGGGGTCTTTGAAGGGTTTTATCGTTATCCTCGTGTGGATAAGGAGTTGTTAAGGGCCCACTCAGATGGCCTAATAGCCTTGAGCGCCTGTATAAAAGGGGAGGTGCCATATTATCTCTTGAAGGGCCAGGTTGGAAGGGCAGAGCGCGCGCTTAGGGAATATATCGATATCTTTGGCAGAGAGAATTTTTATATTGAGGTGCAGGTAAATGGCCTTAAGGAACAGGAGGAGGCAAATAAAGGCCTGGTCCAGCTTGCCCAGAAATATGGTCTGGGACTGGTGGCGACGAACGATGTGCATTATATTATGCCTGAACATGCGCGTGCCCACGAAATACTGCTCTGTATACAGACGCAGACTACTATAAAAGACCCCAAGCGTATGCGGATGAGTTCGAATCAGTTTTACTTTGCCTCTCCTGAAGAGATGAAGGCAAGGTTTCAAGAACTTCCAGAGGCAGTGTTGAATACGCGCGAGATAGCAGATAGGTGTAATGTTGTATTGGAATTTGGTAAGAACCATATGCCGCTCTTTAGGCCGCCCCAAGGCACTACGAGCAGGGACTATTTGTGGAATCTGTGTATGGAGGGATTGTCTCGAAGGTATCCGGAGGATATGCGCCCCAAGGTCCTTGAGAGGCTGGAGTTTGAGTTTTCTATCATAGAGAGGATGGGCTATGTTAATTATTTCTTGATAGTCTGGGACTTTGTCCACTTTGCCAAGAAAAATAAGGTTCCGGTAGGCCCGGGACGGGGATCAGCAGCCGGCAGTATGGTCAGCTATCTCTTGGGAATCACAGATATCGATCCCCTTAGATATGGGCTTCTCTTTGAGCGCTTTCTCAATCCGGAACGGGTTTCGATGCCGGATATAGATATAGATTTCTGTTATGAAAAGAGGCAGCAGATTATAGATTATGTAGTGGAGAAATATGGGCGCACTAGTGTGGCCCAGATAATAACCTTTGGGACTATGCAGGCCCGGGCAGTGGTGAGGGATGTTGCCAGGGCCCTGGCCCTGCCTTATAGCCTGGCGGACAGGATAGCCAAGATGATCCCCCATGGGACTACCCTAAAGGAGGCAATTTCCCTGGAGCCGGATTTAAAGAGGATATATTCTGAAGACCAGCAGATACGCGAGCTTATAGATATAGCGATGACATTGGAGGGCCTGACCAGGCATGCCTCTACGCATGCGGCTGGTGTGGTCATTGGCGATAGGCCTTTGACGGAATATGTCCCTCTATATAAGAATAGGGAGCAGGTCTGTACTGCCTATGAGATGAAGTCCCTGGAGAAGATTGGTCTGTTAAAGATGGATTTCTTGGGCCTGAAGACCCTTACAGTGATAGAGAAGACCCTGGATTTTATAGAGAATAGAGAGGGCAGGCGTATAGAGATAAGCGAGATTCCCCTGGACGATAAGAAGAGCTTTTCCCTTCTCTGTGAGGGGCGGACAAAAGGGGTGTTCCAGCTGGAGTCGTCTGGGATGAGGGACCTGCTTGTGAGGATGCAGCCGGATAAGTTTGAGGATATCATCGCCCTTCTGGCCCTATATAGGCCAGGACCTATTGGAAGTGGTATGCTTGATGAGTTCGTCGAGGCCAAGAAGGGCCAGCGCGAGGTCAAATATCTCCATCCCAAACTAGAGCCCATATTGAAGGAGACCTATGGGGTTATACTGTACCAGGAGCAGGTAATGCAGATTGCCAGTGCACTGGCGGGCTTTTCCCTTGCCCAGGCAGACCTGCTGAGACGGGCCATGGGCAAAAAGATCCCCGAGGTAATGGATGAACAGAGGCATATCTTTATTGAAGGTTGTCTCAAAAATGGCGTGGATAGGGGGATCGCAGAGAAGATATTTGAGCTTATAGAGTATTTCGCTGGTTATGGATTTAACAAATCGCATTCTGCTGCCTATGCACTTGTCTCATATAGGACGGCATACCTAAAGGCCAACTATCCCTTGGAATTTATGGCCGCACTGCTTACCTCTGAATATAACAATACGGACAAGCTGGTAGAGTATATAAAGGATGCCCAGACAATGGGGATAGAGTTGCTGCCGCCTGATATAAATAAAAGCCGTTTTGAATTCAGCGTGGAAGACGGCAAGATTAGATTTGGTTTATGCGCGATTAAGAATCTGGGAGAATCCGCCATCAGGGCGATGGTTGAGGAGAGAGAAAAGAATGGTCCTTATAAGGACCTCTATGACTTTTGTTTTAGATTAAGCGGTAAGAGGATTAACAGGAAGGTCTTAGAGGCCTTGATAAAGTCAGGGACGATGGATGGCTTTGGTTTGACAAGGCGGCATTTGTTTTCCAGTATAGAGGATGTCATGAGCAGGGCTGGTGCCCGGAGGAAGGAAGAGGCCGTTGGACAGATGGGGCTTTTTGGAGAAACGGTCTCGACTTCTAGCGTCGTAAAGGACTCAGAGGTGCTTGAGGAATGGCATGAGCATGAGTTGCTTTCTTATGAAAAGCAGATGCTTGGTTTCTATTTTTCAGGCCACCCCTTGAGCAAATATGAGGGATTGTTGAATAGATTAAAGAGCAGGCAGATTGCCTCTCTTAGTAGACAAGAGAGTGGTTCGCAGGCAATGCTGGTAGGGGTTGTCTCGAAGATAACAGTGAAGCTGATAAAGGACAAGACAGAAAAGATGGCCTTTGTTGGCATCGAAGACCTTAGCGGAGAGATAGAGGCAATATGTTTCCCTGGTATATACAGGCAGTATCAGGATCTGATAACTGAGAACAGGGTCCTTATCTTTTCGGGCAAGACGGATATTGGAGATAATAATGATGTAAAGTTTATTGTCGATGCGATATGGGATATAGATGAACTGGATGCAGTAGTAAGGTCAGTAAAGGTGGATATCAGCAGGCTCGATAGACACTCTCTGCGCTTGCTAAAGGAGAGATTACGGTTTTATCCTGGTCAGGTGCCGTTGTTTTTGACGATAAAACACAGGACTAGCTATGCAATGATATGTCCGGACCAAAATTTGTTTGTCAATCCCTCGCGGCAGTTTCTGGAGGATGTAGAGGACCTTGTTGGAGAGAAGAATGTTTCTCTTGAGTTGTCGGCTGGTTGATGCTTAGGAGGGTTTGGTAATGGATTTTGATAGAGATGATTATTTTATGTCACTGGCGCTAAAAGAGGCGAAAAAGGCGTTTGAAGAGGATGAGGTGCCGGTAGGGGCCGTGCTCGTTTATGACGACAGAGTCATTGGAAAGGCGCACAATCAGATGAGAAGGCTTAAAGACCCTACGGCCCATGCGGAGATGATAGCTATAAGCCAGGCGGCTGCAACCCTGGGTGAGCAGTTTCTGCGAGATTGCTGCTTGTATGTTACGCTTGAGCCGTGTATAATGTGTGCGGGGGCTATTGGGCTGTCTCGAATTGAGAGGCTTGTATTTGCCCTGGAGGAACCAGAGTTCGGGGGGATATGTTCCAGGGATGAGGTGCTGGTCCGTCTTGGCAGGAAGGGGCAGGTAGAGCTCGTAAAGGGCATAATGAGGCAGGAC
>JALVWL010000040.1:0-3127 GCA_027034965.1 Candidatus Omnitrophota bacterium | reverse complement strand
TATTTTGAACGATATGGAGAGGTGGCTGAGTGGTTGAAAGCAGCTGCCTGCTAAGCAGTTGACTGCCGCAAGGTGGTCCGCGGGTTCGAATCCCGCCCTCTCCGTTTTGGTTTGACACAGCATCTCTCTGCCTATACAATAGTATTAAGTTGGGGGGTATACTCTAAAGATGAAGCAGTTTTTGGAAGGGGTTCCTTTCCTGACAAAGGATTCCTATTTGTGCGTATTCTGGGATGAAAAGGCCCAGGTCTTACGCCTCTATGGCCTCTCCTTTACCAAAAACAAAAAACTCAAGATATCGTTTTCCTGGCAAAAACAGATCTCCACGCTTTCTTTAAAGGCAGAAATCTCCCGCAGTATCGATTCGGTATGTAGGGAGCATAAGTTCTCCTATTCTAAGATCCTATGGTTGACCCCTGAGCGGTATTTGTTGTTGAGAAGGTTTTCTATGCCCAAGGTTACGAGGAAAGAACTCGCCTCGGCAGTGATATTGAGCGTAAGAAAGACCCTGCCATATAAGCTTTCAGACCTTTATTTCTCCTATGAGGTTGTAAACAAATCAACCTCTGGCCTGGACATAGTCTTTTATGCCGTGGTCAAAGATTATGTAAAGGACTTTATTGAGGATTCTCTATTGAAGAATGTACTTATCGTTCCAAGGGACTTTGTCTTTTATCAATTGATAAAGTTATTGCGCTCAGAAGATTCTATTTTTTCTTTTATATACAAGGCAGAAGATGCCCTGGTCCTGACCCTTGCTGACGGATATAGCAATATCTTGATAAAGGAATTGCCATTACGACCAGTATCTCTTTCCGAAGAGATAGATATGTTTATGGAATATTACAAAAAGCAGTTTAAGGTTGTAGACCTTGAGGATGTTCCTTTGTATTTGTTGGATGGAGATATCCAGACAGAAGGTATCCCCAATAGCACGGTCCTTGATATAGAGGATCTCCAAAAAGAGATAGAGGAGCAGGTCGATGTTTCGGCTTTGATGCCTGATTTGTTTTTGTATATGGCCATAGGTGCAGCCTTTCTGGCAAGATCTTATGCCAATTATCTGATAGCCCCCTCGAGTTTGCCTGTAAAGCAACAACAGAAAAAAGAAAAGGAGATCTCGCCCTTTGTAATGCCGAGCCTTGATGCCGAGGCATTGATAGAGAGGGTTCCTCTGAAGATTGTCTACTCTGTATTGGCCTTATTGGTAGTCCTCGCAGGGGCCAGGGCCTTTTTGAATCATCAGGCATTCAAACAGCAAGAAAGAAAGTATCAGAGAAAAGCTGCGGCTTTGCCGAAGGATGTGTTTTCTGATCCAGCGCGGATTTCGAGCGAAGAGATAAAGAGGAAGAAGGCGCGCCTGGAATTAGAGATAGGCTATTATCAGAAGTTGATAAATAACAAGAAGTCTTTGTACAATCTCTTGGATACAATAAGGCAGGAATTCAGGCACGGGATATGGCTTAATCTGCCATTTAATCTTTCTTTTGATATCAATACGGGCCGCTATTCTCTATCTCTGACGGGTGGTGTCTATCTTAGTGATGAAGAAGAGGAAGTCAAGATGCTGGATAACTTGATTAAACGGCTGCAGTATAAATTGAAGGGATATTTTTCGAAGATAGATCTGGCTTATTTTAGAAGGGAAAAATACGGGGACAATAAAGATTTTCTTTTATTTTCTCTGAGGTGCAAGTGATATGGAAGCAAAAGAAAAGTTGATATTGGCCTTATTGTTTTTGGTATTGGGTGTTTTTTTGTGGGTTAAGGGAACAGAGTATGCAGGTAAGGCCTCTTATATGAGGAAAAAGATAAAGGAAGTGGCCTTGAAAAAAAAGGAACTGGAGCAGCTTTCGAATGTCTATAAAAGGTGGCAGGAGACAAGGAAGGTTTTTTATGCGAAAAAAGGGAAGCGTTCCTTTAAGGAGGCGGTGTATTCTATTGCAAAGGGTAGTGGTCTGAGGATTATTTCGGTTACTCCCAAAAGGGAAGGCCTTTTATACGGCCTACAGAAGGAATGTATTTCGTTAAATCTGTCGGGTGAATACGATCGATTGCTTTCTTTTGTAAGGGCTGTGGAGGAGAATAAAGATTTTATCTATATAAGGGATCTACGAATAAGGGATAAAAGAAGAAAGCCAAATGGTCATATGAGTTATTCTATTAGTGTGGATTTGTGCCTGGTAGAGGTGGGGACTTGATATGCCTAAGGGGAGCAGGATATTACGTTCTGGTTTATTAGTGATGGTCCTACTGTTGTGGGGCTTTTCTATGCCTTTCTATTGTTATGAAGATCCCTTTGTGGCTCCCTGGGAAAAGGAAGGGCCAAAAAGGGCTGAGCCAGAACCCAAGATAAAGAGGTCTTCTAAAGAACAAAGGTCTGTTACTAGGAGTGGTGTAAAAGCTGAGAGAAAGAGAGAGTCAGTGTTTCCAAAACCCAAGAAAGAAAAGCCGCTTTTCAAAATAGATGGTATTATCTGGGACAATACAGGTACAGGAATTGTTATTTCCGGAGATCATTTTTACCGAATAGGAGACTATATTAACAAAGATTGTAAGATTTCCCAGTTGGCGGGTAGGGAAGTCCTTGTAAGCTGCGGTGAAGATGTGTGGAAATATAACATTATCGATAATGAATGACAGGGGGTAAGGGATGAAAAGGGTATGGTCCTTTTTGGGATTGTTTGTTTTTGTTCTGTTGTCTCCTCCATTATTTGCAGAGGGGGTTAATTACGATGAGCTGAACGAATTCATAAAACAGACCACAGTAAAGGATATCTCTCTGGATGTAACCTCTGTCCCTTTGTCTCGGGTCTTAAAGGCGATTTCTCTTCAGACAGGCCTTAGCTTCATTGCAGAAAAGGATATAGCCAGTGATCCCATTACCCTTTATGTAAAGGATGTAGAGGTCCTGGATGTTTTGAAATTGCTGCTAAGGTTGTATGACTATACCTGTGAGTATGATAAGGGGACGGATATGCTTATCATAAAGAAACAGGACAAAAAAGAAGATAGATTGGAAACAAAGGTCTTTCATCTGGAGTATGCGGTTGTCCCAGGCTCAAGGATAGTAGAAAAGGCCAAGAAAAACGCCTCCTTGACCAGTGCTGAGGTGGATACAGGAGAT
>JALVWL010000039.1:2237-4269 GCA_027034965.1 Candidatus Omnitrophota bacterium | reverse complement strand
TGAAGGAAATGTTTATATAAAGAAGAAACATATCTCTGTAAATAAAAATCCTTCATGCTTCATTCTCCATCCTCCATGCTCAGTTTTGCGTTTTTAGTTTTTAGTTTAACCACATGGTGAATCCTTGTCTTTAGCTTTCCCTATTGTACCACTATGAGTTCCATTATATCCCAAATTCCTATTGCATAATTTGGGATAATCAGAAACAAAAATTCCAGGTGCCTTATTATACCAATCTTAATTTGGAGAGACAAATAATATTCAATAACAGGGTAGGATATAAGCCAACCAGGATTAAAATCTATCCCAGAGTTCCTCCAGCTCTCTCGATATCTCTTGCATCAAGGCAATATTACGTTCATAGTCCATACGCATAGGCCCCAGCAGACCAAGCCTTGTCTCTCTGTCATTTATCTTACCGCAATAGGATATTATCAGGGAGCAATCTCGGGTTTCGGGCAGGCCTATTTCCTCCCCTATAAATACATCCACTCTATCACGTAGATCGCGCCAGAAGATTTCATAAATAACATCTTCGCTCTCTAAAACCGTCAATAAATCTTTAATCTTCTGAATATCCTGGAATTCCTGATAATCCACAATATAGTTACGGCCATGCATATAGATATCTTTATTTCCCCAGACTACACCCATACCCGTCTGATGGGCCAACTCAGATATAATATCTGCAGTTATCTTTAACAGCTCATCTATCCTATCGACCTGTTCAGCAGATTTCTCTATCTCCTTTTCTGCACGTCTGACATCTTTATCAACCTTCCGCCTTTCTGGACCAACCTCCACGATATAATCCAGATAATACCTATAGGCCTTTTCTGTAGGTATGCGGCCTGCAGAGGTGTGTGGCTGGGCCAAAAAGCCTTCCTCAGTGAGTTCAGCCATTATATTCCTTATCGTAGCAGACGAACAGGAAAGTCCTCGCTCTACTATCAACTGCGAGGCAATTGGCACTCCAAGCTCAAGATACGCCTCGACTATCTCTGCCAGTATATCCTCTTTCCTGTACTTGGCCTCTCTCGGGCACATACCTACTCACCCCTTTCTCTTACTTTTTGTGCTTATGCGGTTTGAACCTATCTCTATAGCGATCTATTTGCTTCAAAAGGCTGTTGATTGCCTTGTGCATAGCAATATCAGGGGCCTTCTCGTGCTGTCTGGCATACATATTCTTGTTGGGCAAATACAGGGCTATCCCTACGAAGTACTGGTGTTTGTGGGGATTTTTGTCCACACTAACGTGGAAATGCGCATCTTCTACCGGAAGCTTGCCCATATGGCGTCGTATGGTGGTCTCCATCTCCTTTTTAAAAAGCTCCTCGAGCCCCTTTATTGTCATCTCATTAACACCCTTAAAGTGAAAACTCGCCTGCATAATTACCTCCTACCTTTAAGAATGAAGAATGGAGCATGGAGAAGGAATGGAAGGGGCTAGTCCCCTTCCATTAACCTTTATCCATTATTCCTCCTTAAACTCGGCATCTATCACATCATCTGGCCCGGACGAACCAGCATCAGAGGCACTCTCCCCTGCTGTCTGTTCTCCAGCACCGCCTGCCGAAGAGGCAGATTCACCGCCACTGTTGGACTGCTCTGCCTGGGCCTTCTTGTACATCTCTTCAGCTAGCTTATGCGACGCCTGGATGAGGGTCTCCATCTTCTGCTTTATCTCATCTATCGTACCAGACTTTATCGCATTCTTTAACTCCAGCAAATGCCCCTCGACCTTTGCCTTTTCCTGGGGATCTATCTTATCCCCAACGTCTTTTAAGGCGCGTTCAGTCGAATACACGAGCTGATCCGCCTGGTTGCGTGTCTCTACCTCCTCCTTCTTCTTTCTATCTGCCTCGGCAAACTGTTCTGCCTCCTTTATCATTTTATCTATCTCGTCACGCGACAGCTTATTCGGAGCGGTTATCTTGATCGCCTGTTCCTTGCCTGTAGCCATATCTTTAGCAGATACATGGAGGATTCCATCAGCGTCTATATCAAAAGTAACCTCTATCTTTGGTAC
>JALVWL010000039.1:0-2227 GCA_027034965.1 Candidatus Omnitrophota bacterium | reverse complement strand
CCACGCGGTGCAGGAGGTATCCCAACCAGGTCAAATCGACCAAGCTCGACATTATCATTCGCCATAGGTCGTTCACCCTGCAACACGCGTATAGTCACGGCCTGCTGATTATCTTCAGCTGTAGAGAATATCTGGCTCTTTCTGGTAGGTATAGTAGTATTCCTCTCGATTATCTTGGTAAACACCCCACCCAAGGTCTCTATACCAAGAGAGAGAGGAGTAACGTCCAAAAGAAGGACGTCCTTTACATCTCCTTTAAGGACAGCCGCTTGGATAGCCGCACCCATAGCCACACACTCCATCGGATCTATCCCGCGTTCTATCTTTTTTCCAATGAACTCCTCTACAACCTGCTGAACAATCGGCATACGGGTCGGACCACCCACCATTATGATTTTGTCTATCTGACCAGCACTCAGCCCAGCGTCCTTAAGGGCCTGCTGGATAGGGCCCTTACACCTGTCCACTATTGGCCTTACCAGCTCCTCAAGCTTGGCTCTATTTATCGTCATAGTGAGATGCTTGGGACCAGAGGCATCTGCAGTAATAAATGGCAGGTTAACATCGGTCTCCAAGACACCCGACAACTCTATCTTTGCCTTTTCAGCCGCCTCAATTATCCTCTGCCAGGCCATCTTATCCTGTTTCAGGTCAATACCCTCCTTCTTCTTAAACTCCTCTACTATATATTCGGCAAGTGCTAGGTCCATATCCGTACCGCCAAGCTGTGTATCTCCACTAGTAGCAAGCACCTCAAAGACCCCATTCGACATATCCATAATGGTCACATCCAGGGTACCACCACCTAGATCAAATACCAGTATCTTCAAGGACTGTTCCAATTTATCCAGTCCAAACGCAAGACAGGCAGCAGTGGGCTCGTTTATAATCCTCAAGACCTTCAGCCCAGCTATCTCTCCTGCATCTTTCGTGGCCTGTCTCTGGTTATCATTAAAGTATGCAGGGACGGTAATAACCGCCTCTGTCACCGGCTCACCAAGATAGGCCTCGGCATCCTTCTTTATCTTTTGCAGGATAAACGCCGATATCTGTTGAGGAGTATACTCCTTCCCATGGACAACGAATTTGTAATCCGTTCCCATCTTTCGCTTGGCCCTAGTAATAGTACCTTCTGGATTTATTGCGGCCTGTCGCCTAGCGGGTTCGCCTACCAGAAGCTGTCCGTCCTTCGTGAAGGCCACTACCGAAGGGAATGCCTTACCACCACCCACAGTTGTACCTTCGGCCGAAGGTATAATCTTTGCCTGTCCTCCTTCGTAAATAGCAGCAGCTGAATTTGACGTACCCAGATCTATTCCTATTGCCTTTGCCATAGTATCACCCTCCTTCTAATCTTTTAAAATCGCTACAATCTCCTAACTAATCACAAAGTCTATCTCTCTTGCCTTTGTCAAGACCACCTTGACCCTACTCTTCTCAGGGACCTTTCCTTCGAGGATAAGCAAGGCCAACGGATCCTGTATCAGGCGCTGTATCGTCCTCTTCAGTGGTCTTGCGCCGAAGTCAGGATCAAAACCGGTCTCAGCGAGATACTCCTTTACATCCTCAGTAACCTCGAGTTCAATCTGTCTTTCCTCAAGACGCCTAGCAAGCAGGGAAAGCTGTATCTCTGTAATGCGTATAATATCCTGTTTTGATAGTTTGTTAAAGATAATTATTTCATCTATACGATTCAGGAACTCGGGCTTGAAACTCGCCCTCAATGCCCTATCTATATTCGTCTTTATCTGTTCCTTTGTCAGGGAATCATCGCGAAAGTATTCACTGCCGATATTAGAGGTCATAATTATTACTGTATTCTTAAAATTGACCACTCGCCCCTGACCGTCTGTAAGCCGTCCCTCATCCATTATTTGAAGAAGGACATTAAAGACATCCGGATGGGCCTTTTCTATCTCATCAAACAGCACAACAGAATAGGGCCTGCGTCGAACTGCCTCAGTAAGCTGACCACCCTCTTCATAACCCACATAACCAGGCGGAGCACCGATAAGCCGCGCCACACTGTGCTTCTCCATATATTCAGACATATCAATCCTGACGATGTCTTTCTCGTCGTTAAACAGGAATTCCGCAAGGGCGCGAGCAAGTTCTGTCTTACCAACACCCGTCGGTCCGATAAACATAAAACTCCCGATCGGACGATTGGGATCAGCTATACCCGCACGTGCACGCCTTATCGCAGAGGAAACCAGACTCACTGCCT
>JALVWL010000038.1 GCA_027034965.1 Candidatus Omnitrophota bacterium | reverse complement strand
GGTCTAGATCCAGCCCTTATGTCAGGACCGTTTATCGCCAGCATTGTAGATATCGTTTCTATCTTGATTTATTTTCAGATAGCCAGATTAGTGATAGGTTTGTAAAGATAGGGGGGAGATTATTCGTTATTGTAGGCGGTGCCTTTTACCAGAGGCGGTTCCCAATTCAGATATAGATGGAAAGGGGATCTGTCGTCTTTGCAGAGAGTACGATGAGAGAAGGCAGGCAGTCGAGGAAGAGGATAGGAAACGAAGAGAGGAGGATCTAGAAGAGACCCTCCGTTCGTGCAGGGGAGAAGGGAATTATGATTGTCTCGTTCCTGTAAGTGGTGGCAAGGATAGTCTCTACCTTTTATATAAGTTAAAAGTCGAGTATAAGTTAAGGGTGCTGGCCTTCACCACCTATGTGAACATCCCGAATATAGCACGAGATAATATACTTCGTGCTGTAAATAAATTGGATATAGACCATATTTTTTATACCCCCTCTGTTCGGCTTTATAAGAAGATATTTCGCTACTGTTTGCAGAATCAAGAAGAGAGGGGCGCTGTTTATACTGTCTCTTATGTATACGCTCCTTTATTTGAAGGCGATGCCATAAGGTTGGCCATAGAAAAGGGTATTCCCTTGATTCTGGCAGGGTATTCTCCAGGGCAGCCTGAGCCTGAGCGGATGGTGTACGAGTTTTCTAGGGAGCTTATCTGCAAGACAGATTGGACCCCGCCGGCCTTGAAGGAGTCAGGGGAGTTTTCTCAAGAGGAGCTGGAGATATTCTTTAATCCGCATCGCTATCCGCCGGGGACAAAATTCCCTAGATACCTGGCCCCTTTCCACGCCTGGGAATACAATCAACAAGAGGTCATAGCAAAGGTGGTAGAGTTGGGGCTTGTAAAGGGCGCAGGGGCAGCCAATCCGATAGTTACCAACTATCCTATTAACTGGCTTCTGATGTATTCTGATTTGAAGCACTTTGGTTACAACCCTTATCATCCGGAATTTTCGGCCTTGATAAGAGAGGGAAAGGCCTCTAGGACATACTGGAGATGGATGGCCCCTTTGGTGAATTTTATGATTCGCAAGAAGCTGTTTCTGGCCAGGGAGGTGGTTAGATCCCTGCGCTGGCTGGGATTAAGAGAAGAAGACCTGAGGATAACAAAACCCAGGGGAGCCTATGACCCTCCATTGGTGAGAGTTTCTAGAGGGAGTTGATGGCCTATGCAGGGAAAGACCAAAGATATTCCAGGGCTTCTGCTTTGGAAGGCCGAAGAGGCGCCAGATGCAGTGGTTTCTTTTTCCCTTTCAGAAGATGGTCTTTGGTCTGCCTATTCCTGGGGCGATTTCTTGAAAGAAAGCCTTTCTACTGCTGTCTTCTTTTCTAAATTGGGATTGAGGAGAGGCGATGTCCTGCTCATAATGGCCAATTCCTCTAAGTGGTGGGACGTAATACAGATGGCCGGTTTCTTCTGTGGAGCCATTGTTGGAGGAATAAGCCCATACGATACTGAGGATAGAATTCATCGTTTGATGAAGGCACTGAGGCCCAGGTGTGTTGTTTTGCAAGAAGAAGACTGGGTGGATAGATTCTCTCCCGACATCTTGGCAGAGGTTTTGGTAGTTTGTATAGAAGAGAACACAGGGAGAGATGGAATTGAATATCTACTGCCTTTGGTCGAGACCTCTCAAGAAGAGATCGAGAGGTTGGTATATTTTCAGAGCGATAAAGACGAGGATTTGCCAGCTATTATTGTTAACTCTTCTGGTACAACTGGTCCTGAGAAGACTTTTTCCTTCTCCCATTCTCAGGTGATGATGGCCTGTGAAAAGGTGGCGGCGCAGATACTGCCTTCTGTTACGGGCGGAAGGACTGTCTGTTGGCTGCCGCTTTCTAATTTGTTTCAACGAATGGTTAACTTTGTGGCCTGGATGAAAGGTTTTAGCGTTTATTATGTCTCTGACCCGAGGACTTTGTTGTCCCTTCTGCCAGGGATAAGTCCGGATGTCTTTGTGGGTGTTCCAAGGTTTTTTGAGAAGTTTCAAGAAGAGGCCATGAAAAAGGTTTCAAGCCAGCCATTGTTGAAAATACTCTTTGATAAGGCTCTGGCCCTGAAATCATTGCAAGAACAAGGAGAAAATGATCGAGAAGGGCTAGGTGTATGGAGAGGGCTAGTCTTGTCCTTGCTGGACAGGCTTGTGTTGAGGCGGGTAAGGATGAGGCTGGGGAGGAATGTAAAGTTTCTGCTCAGTGGCTCGGCCCCTATTCCACGAGAAGTCCTAGAGTGGTACAGGCTGTTAGGATTGCCTATCTTCGAGGCCTATGGTGTGTCAGAGAATATACTGCCAATAGCGATGAACACACCTGCCAGTTACAGGATGGGTTCTGTGGGACGAGCTGTGCCGGGTAATGAGGTTAGGATTTCCCAGGAGGGAGAAATTCTGGTAAAGAGTCTGTGTATCTCCAGGGATTTGTTGGAACAAGAAGCCTATAGAGGCAGGATAGAGGATGGTTTTCTGTGCACAGGAGACCTCGGAAGAATGGATGAAGATGGTTTCTTATTTCTGTTGGGCAGAAAGGATACTGTCTTTAAGACATCCACAGGACATAGAGTGTATGCTGGAGAAATAGAATCCACTCTCTTGCGTCTGCCATATATCGCCTTCTCTGTGGTTGTAGGCAGGGGTAGGAAAATCCCAGTGGCGTTTATAGATCTGAAAAAAGAGTTTATTGAAGAGGATGTAAGGGCCTTTTTTAGGGAAAGGGTTCGGCAGGATATATTGAAGCAATTGGCCCCTTTTCCTCAGCAGTCAAGGCCTGTAGGGGTCATCTTATTAACGGGTAGGTTTTCCCAGCGTACCGGGGAACTAACAGAGACCTTTAAAGTGAAACGATATGTGGTTGAGAGTAAATACAAGGGAGTGATTGATAGATTATATAATCGGTTGGATGATCCGGAATTTTCCTTCGAAGAAATCAAAGAAAATGGAGTGTTTTATACCTTGGGGAGGCTTTAGAAATGGAGGGAATACTGATTACAGGGGCAACTGGGTCAATAGGTGCAGCGGTTGTAAAGGAACTCATTTCTATGGATACAAAAGATCCCATTCGCCTTTTCCTGTTAATGCGGGCAAGGGACGAGAGACATCTCCAAGAAAGGATCTCCTCTTTATATGATTTCTGGGGCATATCTGAGCCTTTCACAGAAGGGAGACTTTCTATTGAGCCAGTGATGGGGGATGTCTCTCTTCCCGGATTGGGAATGAGAGAAGATGTTTTAGAAAAGGTAGTCTCCCATACTACACACATACTTCACTGCGCAGGAAATGTAAGGATGAATCTGCCCCTAGAGGAGGCAAGACTTATTTCTGTGAAAGCCTTGGGAAATCTTTTAGAGATAGCTGGGAAGATAAGGGAGGCTGGTCACCTCGAGAAGATAGATGTCGTTACGACTATCGGGGTTGCTGGTAGGATGTCAGGTATTATTCCTGAAAAAAGATTAGAAGAGGGCAGGACTTTCCATAACACCTATGAGCAGGCGAAGGCAGAGGCGGAGGACTTGTTATTTGATTGGATGGATCAGGGATTCCCCATAACTATTCATAGGCCGAGTATGGTGGTTGGGGATTCCAGGGATGGCAGGATTGTTGGATTTAAGATCTTTTATTACTTATGTGAGTTCTTGGCAGGACAAAAGACCGGTGGACTTGTCCCTTGGTTGGGAGAAGCCTCTCTAGATATTGTGCCGGTTGATTTTGTTGCAAGGGCAATGATTGTCTCATTATTTTCCGAGGACTCTATCGGCAGGGTTTTTCATCTCTGTTCTGGTCGAGATGCGATTAGATTAATGTCTTTAGCAGATGCATTCAGAAGATTATTAGGAGAATATTCTGTAAAACTTCCTCCCAGAATAGTCATTCCTATGCCGGCGTTCAAATTACTATACTACTTTTTAGTCTTTACTGCGGGCGAAAAGAGGAAACGGGCCTTGAAAACCTTGCCTTATTTTATGAAGTATTTGGGGAAGAAACAGATCTTTGAGAATCGTTCTACATTGGACTTCCTGAAAGAAAGATGCATTGATTTTGTACCGCCAGAAGAGTATTTAGAAAGGGTCCTGAGATATTATTTGGATGCAAAGTATGGGGTTCGGCAATAGTTTATGGCATTGACAAAGGGACTAGTGGGTATATAATGGGCCGTTGGCTCGTTTTGGAAAGGAGGTAGTGTTATGGGTTTGGAGGAAAAGGTAAGGCAGATAATAGAAGAGGAGGTCAGGCCAGCCCTGAAGATGGATGGCGGAGATATCGA
>JALVWL010000037.1 GCA_027034965.1 Candidatus Omnitrophota bacterium | reverse complement strand
CGAAGGGCCAAAGGCTAGTGAGGAAGAGGTGCATCTCTATCAGAGAGAGCTCGCTGCCAGGGCAGTAAGATATAGGGTTTCTCTATGGAGACGGGTTGCAAGTGTTGGTTATAGACTCATCAAGGCACTGCCCAGGCGTTTTTACAGAGGAGACTTTCCATATATGGGGCTTATCGTCTCGGATAACAGCGAACAAATGCGCCTGGCCTATGGACTGCCAAAGGATAGCTTCCCTATAGTCTGTACTACAGTGGAAGGCAGTTCTGCTGAAAAAGTAGATATAGTTCCTGGCAGTATGTTGTTGGGGATAGGTGGCTATTCAGTGCACAGCTATAATGCGTTAAAACGCATCCTGAATACCTTTTCCCCTAATACATTTGTGGAGTTGACCCTCTGGAAGGATGGGGAGTACAGGCGTATGGTGCGATTAGACTGGAGGCCAATAGATGTGGATTTCTATATGTCTTCTGATGCGCAGATAAACTCGATGGCCACGCCTAATGCAGTGATTGTCACATATGGAATGATGCGCTTTATCCAGTCAGATGATGAGTTGGCGGTTGTGCTTGGGCATGAGCTCGCCCATATCCTGCTATCCCATCACTCCAAAGGAGGAGGGGTAAATCTGATTACTGGCCTGCTGGGAGCGGTTATCGGCGCCAAACTCGATGAGGTCCTGCCTGGTCTGGGAGGGGAGATAGCCAATATGGGAACAGGTGCTATTCAGAGCGGTTTTTCCAGGGACCTGGAGAGACAGGCCGATTATTGGGGACTCTATTTTGCCTATCGGGCTGGCTATGATATAGAGGTGGGTAAGGATATATGGGAACGCTTTGCAATAGAGGTGCCCGAGAGTATGATAAAGGATTTCTGGGCCACCCACCCGAGTTCTGTTGAACGCCGCGTCTACATAGAAAAGATAGTAGAGCAGTTTAAGAAAGGGATATTTCCAGAGGATGGCAGTTAGGAAGACCATTGGCCTGGTCCTTCGCAGGTATCCGATAAGAGAAACCTCCATAGTAGCGGTCTTTTATTCTCCAGACGTAGGTAAGTTTAGCGGGATATTAAAGGGTATAAGGAAAGACCCCAGAAAGTTTGGTTCATCTGTTGATATATTCACACTGAACGAGGTATTCTTTTATCCCTCCAGGGTCTCATCTCTGCACCTGGTTTCCAAGTGTGATTTAATCCGTTCCTGCATTGGAGCAGTCAGGCCAGAGGACTATAAGGCAGCGGGCAGTCTTATGCGCCTGGTTGACCTGGTCTCTCCGGTCGGGCAGGCAAATAAGGCCCTATTTGAGATGCTCCTGAGTTGCCTGGGACTGGTAGGCCGCATTCCAAGGCCTATTCTGTCTCGGGTCTTTGAGATAAAACTACTTGATCTGGTAGGGTTCAGACCATACATAGATGGCTGTGTTGCCTGCCTGAGAAGGGATATAGAACAGGCCTGGTTTAGCCATAGCCAGGGGGGTCTGTTGTGTCAGAGGTGCAGGGATAGGGATTCAGGAGCAATCAGATTATCTGCAGGAATAATTATGTCTATTAAGGCAATAGAGAAGATGCCGTTGGATAAGGCAGTGAAGGTGGTTTTCTCGAGAAAGGACTCAGTTTTGCTGAATGGACTTTTAGAGGATTTCTTGAGTTACCACGTAATCCCATCCTTTAAAAAACGCGCTCCTTGATTAGCGGCTTTTAAATAGGGGTTGAGGTGGTATAATAGGTAAGAATGAAGTATGGAGAATGAAGCATGAAGGATTTTTATTTACCGAGATATTTTTCTTTCTTAATAAAAAATTTCCTTCATTCTCCATGCTCCATTCTTCATGCTTGATTGTTAAGAAGGGAGAACGGAGAAGGGAGAATGGAGGTAGTGGATTTTTGGTTTAAAGAAGCAATGCGAAATGGTGGTTTTATCCTTCATTCTCCATGCTCCATTCTTCATGCTTATTTTTAGATGAAAAAAGAGATGTTTGATTAACCAAGCGATGGAAAGTAAAGAATTCTAATGCATAATCTGGGTTTAACTTATATAGGTTTTTAGTGGAGGTTTTGTCCCTCGGGAGTGACGAGAGGGCCTTAATTTTAGGGAGGGTGATATGAAGGTGGGTTTTCTGATTACTGCGCGCCTTAAATCGAGCAGGCTTCCCCTCAAATTGCTTATGGACCTAAAAGGGCGCAAGATTATCGAATGGGTTATCGATCGTGCAAAGAGTCTCAAGGGGATATCTGAGATTGTGTTGTGTACCTCTCCGAATCCCCAGGATTATCCCCTGGTTGAGATTGCACTTGAGAATAATGTTTATTATTTCGCTGGTTCTGAGGACGATGTCCTTGATAGGTTATATCAGGCCTGCAGGTTATTTTCCCTGGATTATTTGGTGGGGATTACTGGGGAGAATCCACTATTCTGTCGTTATCATGCCCAGCTGATGATAGACGAGGCAAGGAAAGGCGAATACGACTATCTGAAGATAGAGGGCCTACCGCTTGGCAGTGCAGTTTATGGAGTAAAGTTTTCGGCCTTAGAGCAGGTTTGCAAGGCCAAGGGAGATTATATTGATACAGAGATATGGGGGCATTTCTTTGATGTGCCTGATGTGTTTAATGTGAAGGTCCTAAAGGTCCCAGAGGCATTAAATCGGCCTCATTATCGTTTGACGCTTGATTATGCGCAGGACTATATCCTGTTGCGCCATCTATTTGAACAGATCCCCTTTGAAGGGCTTATGGACCTGTCTTCAGTGGTGGAATATATAGACGACAACCCGTCTATCCTCGAGATAAATCGCTATGTGGAACAGAAGGGCCTTAGCGACGAACAGAAGGCCAAGATAGAGGAGATAATTGGCCGCCTGAGGCAGGGTAATTGATACTTTAGATGCAGAGGACCGATGTTTAACCCAAATTATGCAATAGGAATTTGTGATACAAAGGAAGCCATTGTAGGACAAATTAAAATAACTAAAAACTCAAAACGCAAAACTAAAAACCACGACCCAAATTTTGAGGATGAAGAAGGGAGAAGGAAGCATGAAGGATTCTTATTTACTGAGATATGTTTCATTCTTAATAAAAAATTCCTCCATTCTCCATGCTTCCATCCTTCATTCTTAAGATTTAAGTTTTAAGCTGTGGATTTGACTTTTGAGATTTGAGTTTTATAAGATGGAAGATAAAGAATTCTAATGCATAATCCGGTTTTAAGTAGTATGTTTTGCGTTGATCTAAAGGTCAGGTATGCAGAGACGGATCAGATGGGAGTTGTCTATTATGCGAATTACTTCGTCTGGATGGAGATGGCGAGGACTGAATGGTTTGAGTCGGTCTGCGGCCTTTCCTATGCGATATTAGAAAAAGACGGTCTGTTTTTGCCAGTACTTGAGGCCAACTGTCGTTACAAAAAGGCTATTCGATATCCAGAGAAGGTTGTGGTCTGTCTGCTTCCCAGGATTGTGCGCAGAGTGTATATCGAGTTTGATTACGAGATGCTGGTAGACGGAGAAGTCCGGTCTATTGGTTATACGAAACACGCCTTTATGGATAGGAATTTCAGGATAAAGAGGATCCCTGAGTTTATCTTGGATGCCTTGGAGGGTTAACTTAAATCCCTTGCCAATCCATAAGTATGGGGTAGAATAGAGGGAAAGGGTAAATGATATTAACTAAAAACTAAAAAGTCAAAACTAAAAACCACAACCCAAATTTTGAGGAAGGAGAAGGGAGAATGAAGCATGAAGGATACTTATTAATAAAAAATTCCTTCATTCTCCATGCTCCATTCTCCATTCTTAGGTTTTAAGTTTTAAGCTGTGGTTTTGAGATTTGAGTTTTGACTTTTGAGTTTAATTTAGACTGGAATTAGAATGGTAAATTAGCAAAAGAATAAAAGATAGGGAACTGTAATGGACAAGCCGGAACCAAAGAAATTGCCCATAGGAGTACAGGATTTTAAAGAGATAAGGCAAGAGGATTATCTCTACGTAGATAAAACCGAGCCGATTTACAAGCTTATTACTTCTGGCAAATATTACTTCCTCTCCCGTCCACGCAGGTTTGGCAAGAGCCTGCTCGTATCCACTTTGAAATACCTATTCCAGGGAGAAAAGGAGTTATTCAAGGGCCTTTATATCTATGACAAATACGATTTTCCCAAGCATCCGGTGATACATATATCGTTTAGGGGAGATATGCGTAGTCCTGAGCAGCTAATTCAAAGGATACTGCATATTTTAAGGGATAATCAAGATGACTTAGGGGTAGAGTGTAGACAAATAAGTAGCTATTCGGATTGTTTTGAAGAATTGATAAAAGG
>JALVWL010000036.1 GCA_027034965.1 Candidatus Omnitrophota bacterium | reverse complement strand
GTATTACAGATGCAAGGGTAGAGATGGCAAGGTTGGGTATGCCGATGGATACCTTAAACAAAGTCCTAAAAGAGGCTGGGGATGAGATAAAGAAATTAAAGCCATCTGCTGATTACAGGCAAAAAGTTCAGCAGATATTGGATAAGGCGTTTACAAAACACCTTAAGCCGAAGATAGATGAATATAGCAAGGATATGGATAGGCCTATTGGCGAGCTTGCCAAAGGTAAAAAGATTGTCTTAAACCGTATACAAAAGATAGCGGGCCAGCTGGGGATAAAGAAGCAAGAGCTGTTAAAGATGAGCCTATCAGAACTTGCCAGAAAGATCGCCAAAAATGACAAGGTGTTTAATACACTTCTGCCGCAATCTATAAGGAATATTGATGTGGACGTGAGTATAGATAAATTTGCCTCTCGCAGGTTTAAAAAGGGCGTTGCGATTGCGTATCTAACCTCTACCTATGACGTATTCCAGGGCAAGACTTGCGCGTTTAGCGCTTATTTTGGTAATAAGCTGCTTGATAATATCAAAGGAAGTGAAGGCCTTGCGGATGGTGTTGGACTTATGCAAAATAGAAAGACAGACACCTCTCCAACGCATAGCGCTATATTGGTAAACAGGGGGATATTTAATAATCAGGATATGATATTCAGACTGCCGCTATTGTTTGTTGATTACAACTTCTATAATCAGGGCCGTTCAAAGACGCTCTTGCTCTCTTCAAGGGATTATCTGAGCGGAGATTATGGATTTACTGATATATACGTAAAAGTGGGCTCTAATTGGGAGCCAAGGAAAAATTACAGCCGCGTGGTAAGCGGTGTCCCAGAGGTTGTGCCTATGGCGAAAGACTTCCTACTCTTTTTGGCGGCAAGGCAGACGAATGACAAGGGTTCGCTTAAGGTCCTTTCTTCTATTGGTTTTGCCTCTATCAATCCCTCGGATAGTAAAGGTAATGGTATATTTTCTGCTGGCATAAGGGGTGAGGATATTAATATAAAATTAGACTCTTCAGGTGAGCTCACAGTTTCCCTGCCTGAATCTAAAGAAATAAAAACATATCATAATCCGACTATTGTCTTAAATGCTGTTATGGATTCTCTATCAAAAAATAAAGATGCAATAACCGATGTTGCCTATTTCCACGCCACGAGAGAGTCAATTGACGAGTTTTATATAAAGGCAATAGAAAGCAGTCTTCGCCTTGGCAGGGGAGATGTTATGGTGCGCGCTAAAAAGATAGCGTATAGATATGGCATGGCAGATGCAAAAAAGATTTTTGAGATAGCATCTGATAAGAAGCTGTCAACCCGTCAGAAGGCAGAGAGGATATACAGGCTTTTAGATAAAAAGAAATTAGGGATAAGAGATGACCTTAAGTCAATAGATATCAGCCTTGAACGCAAGCAGTTTGAGGGTAAGGAAACTGTCTCAACAAATTTAAAAGATAAGGCATTAGAGAGAAACTATAACATTGCCCTGACTTATGAAGGCAATGTTATGCCGGGTGAGGTTTTCTCTACACTGACAGTTCAGGCCAATCTAAAACAAGTGAATAAAGATGGCAAGGTTTTGCTAGTTAGAAGCGAAAAAGGTGATAATAACGGCCGTTACTCAGGACACTGGGAGTTTGAGCTTATCGGTGCAGGCGACCTTCCTATCATAGGCGAATATAAATTCATAAAAGGTGCTGCGCTTGGATTTGGCAGGCCTATGCTTGATATACCAAGGATGATAGGTATTGCAAAGGATGGAAGCGTAAGCGTTACAGTAAAGTCAAGTGAGCCTGTATATCAGGTTTCAAGCCCCAGCGAAGGGGTGAATATATTGAGATTTACAGATACAGAGAAAACCCCTGTGCTTATAAACTATGCCTACAGCAGGGAGCATAAGGGTTTTGCCTATGGGATATTTTCAAATACTCAGAACGAGATAAAGGCGCAGGCATTATTGCCTTATTTCAAGGAATTTACTCCAGATGATACATTTGAAGGACTGCCGGGATATGAGATTACTATGCCGGGTAATATCCTCATAAAAGATGGCGTGTTTATGCCATCAAAGGATACCAGTTACTATCACATCTACGGTGGAACGTATAGACAAAGGGTGGATGAGAAATATTTTGAGTATGTCGGCAGCACCAAAGAGGGCACACCGATATTCAGAGAAAAGACAGGCTATGTGAAAGCTCTTTTACACGACCTTTCTTTTGATTTATTCAGAGGCAATGAATTATACAGGTCCTTTGATAAGGGTGGCAATTTCATTGGGCTTGCCAACCCACCTGCACAGATATACGACTTTGCTGGGGATAGGGGCGTTCTTGAATATGATAAGGATGACCATGCATATCATCAGGCAAATAAACTCCAAAGGCTGTATGGTAAAGCATCGAGTCTTAAAGAGCTGTTAATCCCTTCAGACTTTAATTCTGCATATGGCCAGATGCTCAGAAGAGGCGCGCTTGGGACTGGTTTTGATGTTCAGGCAGCAAAAGAAGGTATTCAGCAGACAGCCCTTCAAAAGGTGTTCAATGCGGCAGACTATCTCTTAGATGCAACTATTGTCTATGACATAGCTGCTGCGCCAGTAAAGGCAGTTGCAAAGAAAGAATTAAGTAAGGCGATGTTTAAGAAAATAGCATCAGACTCGTTTACAAAGAAGATGATAGGCAAGGCCTTGAAGCCTGCAACAGGTGTTTATGAAATCGCTGGTAAGGCAGCTGGAAAGGCGATTCAAAAGGCAGGTGAGAGGTTAGGAAAAGATGCAATAGTAAAGGCAGGTGAGAAGGTAGCTGAGCATCCGGTTATTTCTGCTGGAATTCCGCATCTTGTTGCCTCTACCGCTGCGTCTTATAAATTTGATAATCCTGACTATCTAAAGGATCTAGATAATTATAATTACTCTCTACTATCTGTTATGGCAAGGCGCGTATTTATGGCCCCTGGAAGGACAGTGCTTGGGAAGGATAAGATTAATGGCGATGAACTGTCATGGATAATGAAGAATATGAAATCTATGGATAACTCTGCCCTGCCTGCCCTGTTGCTTGGCTACTTTGAGGCAACGGCTCAGGTCGCATCGCTTGCGCCAATCGTAAGGTTCGATATGCATCCATTGGATAGCGTTAAAGACTTCTTCTACTCAATGCGGGATATGTTTAATCCGGATTCTGTCTCTTATGGGAAGAGCCCTGTTACTTTACCAGAGCTTGCTTATCTCGTTGGTATGCTGTCCGGTGGATTTAGGGCATATAAAAATATGGCTTCTCAGTTGAAGACAATCCCTGCTATGAATAGCTATAGAGCCTTGTCATGGATACCTTCTGCGTATAGCGGAGCAGGCTCTATATTGGTAGGCAGTCCGTTTATTAATCTGGGATTATCAGTGTTGAAACGCGGGATTAATGCCCAGTCCTTTGATTTTATCAGCCGTTCTCTATCGGTTATGGCCTATGAGGCACCATCTCTGGTCTCATCCTCATTTGGCCTTTCTGCTGTGATGAACATAGCTGGCGCTGTTGCAAGTCCATTGACAGATGCTATAAAAGGTTCATCTATGTATAGGCGAATAGTTGCCAATCCAAGGGCAGCTGTAAGCTCTGGAAGGATAGGGATGGGAGTTGGTGCTGGTATCTATGCCTTGGGTGCATGGGGGCCTATTGATGATAAGAGGATATCATCTGCTATTCAAAATGCCGGGTTATTTGTATTCGGCCTTGGTGGGATGTATGCACTTGCTGGCAGGCACGCCGAGATAAAGAGCATTTCTTCCCTTGGAAAGAATAATTATATAAAACTCTGGAATAACTGGAGACAGATGGTATATTTCTTGCCGTCAACAACAGCTATTTCCTATTCACTGAGAAACCTATATTACGGCAAACCATCAGAATTATTTGGCACAGAGAATGGCGCAGAGAAGAGTGAGCTGTCATTTGTCTTGAGCACAATGCCATTGATTGCTACTACGGCATTGATCGGCAGGAGCCTGCTTAAGATAAGCGAGCAGCCACTTTCTATGGGATCCCTTGAAGGTATGTTTGATGCGGTCAAGGCGGATATAAAGCAGGGAGTAATTGAGAATTATAAAGACATTATTAATGCAAGGAAATTTACTACAAAGACGCCACTAAAGACAGCAAGGCTTATGTTGAAGCATAGCGGTGTAAAGGATATTTTGTGGTCTACTGTGCCATTGGGTATTGGTGTCTATATGGATGAAATAGGCAAGAACGATTGGGCCAATCTATTCTATGGAATTAGCTCAACGATATTTCTATCAGGTGCAATAAAGACAGCAGGCTCAATGCTTGCCCGCTCTGGCATTATTGATGCCCGCAGTTTTGCCAGAAAAACTGCCTATATAAGCAGACCAATCGTTGATTGGACGATCAAGTCCAGTTCCTTTACCTTGTTTGGTGTTATGCCAGCACTTCATTCTGTCGTGGTTGGAACGAGCTATCTCTTTAAGAAGTACGCCCTTCCCTATGCCCAGGATGGTGCTGAAAAGAACATTTTAATGTATTTCTCAGGATTTGCAGATAACAATACCTTAAAGAAGTTCAAAGAGATTTGGGCAAAAGATGGTTTATGGAACAAGGTAACGGGAATAGCAGAGTTTTCCATAACCCAGAGCATCTTTGGCCAGAATCCAACTGGCACATCTGTCAAGGACATCCCATTTTCTTCTTATGGATTTGCGCTGATTTTAGGCCCGTTTATGAGGCCGGTTCAGGGGCTCCTTGCGAATATAGAGTCCTATAATATAGGCCGCGCGTTCAGGGCAATAGGTGAGGGATTTGAAGGCGCAACTACGCTTGGCCTTGAGCCTCTATTTGAGATGGCCTGGGGAGGCAGGACAATGGAGTACCTGCATTCACTTATGATGAAAGGTGCTTCGGAAGAAGTCATCGCTGAGGAGTTTATAAAAATGGTTACCCTTCCTGTTTCTGCCGTACTAAAGGTTGCTGGCATCCCTGGTGTATCGTTTATAAATGAGATCTTTCAGGAGCTGGCAACTCCCGGCAAGATGCCGTCTGTTTCAAACAGCCTCTCTATAATGCAGGCCTTCTTAGGCGCAAAAGAGGCAAATAGCCCGTATAGGTTTAAGGTTTATCTGCCTTACTCCAGTAATGAACCGGGCAAGGCAATTGATTTTGAGGCAAAGTCAGCATTAGACCTTGCGCACATCGCAACTGGTTCACATGTTGAACTCCAGACAGAGCAGGGCAATTGGAAGGTAGAGGTTGACCATAAGCTAAAAACACAGGCAGAGGCAATAGCAAGGTATGAACAGATAAGGAATAATATAAGCTATGAGCAGATAGGCGAGATACTGTTTAGTGGAGAGGGTGAGAATAGTGCTGCAAGTGAGATACAGATGCAGGCAGCGGCAATGGCGTTGTTTGATATAAAGCGCGATGATAAGACCTTCTGGAATGAGCTGTTTAACGATGAAAATATAGGGATGAGAATAGGAGATAGGAAGATAGATAAATCGCTATTGATAAACTACTTAGGTGCCTACTCTAATCTATTTGAATTTAGGCCTGATGTTAAGGTGGATTCTGCCTATTACGATATGTACGAGGGATTGACGAGGTCATTATCAGGTATGATTTCCTACGATGCCTATACGAAAGTCAACCTTGCCCAGTATGAGCATAGAGAAGGGATAATATCACGAAAGAGAGGAGTTTTACAGGCCATCCCTAAAGATATATCTGAAGAGGCAAGAGAGAGACTCCAAAAGGAGAAAGAACAGATAGCGATGTTGGGAGATGACCTTGGATTATATGCCAAAGAATTTATCAACACAGGCAAGGCATATAAGTATATGCACGAGTCTCAAATAGAAAAGATAGTACGCAAGTCTAAGCGCCTATTTGGCTCTGAGGAGCCTTTGTGGAGATTGGTTTATAACGAACACATGAAGGCAATAGATTTTATGATGAGAGGATTACCTGTCTATGATATTGCTGCGGATGCCATATATGAGGCAAAGAGGATCTCTGACTTGTATGAAGTAGATGGTTATGATTTCGCTATAGATAATGGCGCATCGGCTGTTTTGTGGGATAAAGAGGGAAAGAGGTTATACCGTTCATTCCTAAAGGTGGGGGCTCCTCTTGAAGGTAGGACGAGCAAACCTGAGTGGATGTTTATGGTTAATCTTCCTGGAGAGGCTGAAACTGCGTTTAATAGCTTTCCAATTGGTATGGCGATAAGGGAAACCTATGGAATTAACCATGATGTAAAGATATATATGGGTGATAAGTCAGGAGAAGGAAGGCCTGTATTAGAGGCAGCGACTGATCATTATAAGTTATTTCTTCCGCAGAAGATGTATGAAATAGTTTTGAAGTCACCAGAACACTTCATGCCATTGGTAAACAGCGTTTTTGCTGGTTTGAGCGAGAAGGTGGGAATTTTAAGGGGCGTTGCCCAGACAATAGAGTTTGCAAGGAATATTAAAGGAGATTCAGAGCTATTTCCAAATCTTGTCTCTGCATTGCGCGATTCTAAGAATCTTGACCGGATTTACACGGATAAGACCGCTCTATCAGAGATATCAAGGCTATCTGGTATTTCGGTTGCTAAGATAAAAGATGCTTTGGAATATAGCGAGTACAGCAGCTTTAGTGATCTTATAAACAATTCAAGAAATGAGCTTGCTGAGAGGGAGAAAACGGCGAGGCCATTAATGGCCCGCGCACTTAGTGACATTAAGAGGTTTTTAGCCGGCGATATAGATGATGGGGTGAGAGCGAGATTAAGAGAGCTTATAGACTATCTGCAGTTAAAGCAGGGCATTGAGTCAAGGTGGATAAGCGATATAGGAACCAGTGAAGACGACTCCTACAACAACCTATCCAAGAGGGTAAAAGAGATGCGGAGGATCCTTATAGAGAGGCCCTATCTGCCAATAGCCCCTGGTGTCCTTGCACTTATAGATGCAGCAGAAAGGGGAGAGATAGATATTAAGTTGGATGATGAAGTAAGGGAATATGCCCGCAACCTCAAGGAAGATTTGCTTTCAGCAATCAATATCAAGGAATTATTCATAAAGAATATAGATACCTTGATAAAGATGCGCTGGAATATGGAGGAGGGAGATTGGAGGATAGATGCGCTTAATGAATTAAAAGATTATATAAAAGCAGCAGAGATAAAAGATTATAGAGGATTGATTGATTATCTAAAGTCTCTGGCAAGGGAAGGAAAGATAAAGCAATTTACAGAGGCAGACATAGATTATCTTTTCCCTGAAGATCTGGTAATAAAGTTTGGAACGCCTTCTATGCTTGACCATGGCGGCTGGGCAGAGCTGCGGCCTGATAAGACAATAGTTATGGATGCGCGCGACTTTGTCGCAAAGGAGAAAAAAGGTAAGATAACTTCTTACAATATATTGGATGATACACTAAAAGATGTGCTTGTGCCCCACGAGACATCACACGTTATTTTAAACTTTATCGGTGAGAAGTATGGGATAAAGGCCCTGAATATAGGAAACGACATTACGGATGCAGTAGTACATAGGGTAGTTCCTCCGAAGGGATTAAGAGACCTACCACAATATTTGGGCAATGACTTTGGTGCGATAGTTAGCAGCCCTATCTTTGAGAACGAATTCTTTACTAAGGCAAAGGATCTTGCGAAGGATAGATTATTGTCCTGGATGCCGGATGTTTCAAACAGACTTGCCTTTGCCTACGCCAATATAAAGACAGCCGCAGTTGAAGGCTATTCTAAGGCAAGGAAGTTCAACCGTTCTGTTTTTAGAAGGGTGAAGAGAGGAAATAAGGAGAATGATTCAGAGGTAAATGGTAGAAATACTAATAATAGCAGAAGTTCTGGTTCATCCATATCAGACCATAAACTTCCCGCGCTTCCTGTATTGCCATATACCAAAAAACTTTTATCTGGGAATGATAAAGTCATTGCAACTTATTTAAACAGTCCCTGGTTGTGGCGTGATATTGAGAAGATATCAGAGTTTATTCTATCTGCTTCCGGAGATTTAGAGGTTATAGATTCAGCGCTTAAATCTAACCATATAAAGACCGTATTAGAAAAGATCAATATAATAAAGACATCTCTATCAGATTTGATAAATCAAACTTCTCCTATATTGGCCAAGTCTCTAGCTCATATATTGAATAATAAACTTTCCCCGGTTATTGGTTATGCGGACCTTTTATCAGAGGATATAGCAGGCAGAGATGCTCGAAAGAAACAATTAAATAATGCCTTGGGGGAATTCAGAAAAGAAATCAATGGCCTGAAAGATATCATCACAAAAGGTGAGTTTAGCACTATTAAGGATTACGAAAACACATTCCCCGGCAGTTTTCTATCAACCCCCACCTCCAGCAGCATAAGTAGGCGCCAGTTTATGAAGGGGATGGGTGCGATGGGGATCTTGGCAGGGATGGGGATATTAAGTAGTTGTGCACCTGCTGGTAGAGTTCAAGGTAGCCTTTTTAGCTTAGATGACAAACTTGATTCAGCATTTGTTCACAGGTATCTCTTTCCAATAGCTAAGTTAGATAGTAGGGTAATGGGTGATTTTATTAGGCTACAAAATGAGAGGATTTTAAAAGGAAAGAGCCCTAAACAGATAAGGGATAAGGCTAATGAGATTGTAAGGAAGATGGACAAATTAGAGAATATGACAGCTGTAGCATATGATGAGAGACTGCCGATAATGGGAGAGAGGAAGTTTTCAAAGGAAGAGGTATTAGCGCCTGTGCGTATAATTAAGGGAGGGGTATATTGGTTTGCGGGAGATATGGATAATGCAGAGAGATATTACAGGATGGCGCTTAGTTCAGTAGGATTAAAAGGTCGTATAGGAGATTTAGGTAAGATATTTGATATTATTGGAGCCGGGGATGTTCTTATAGGAGGCAAATTAGAATTATATAGAGGGAAGGTAATACAGGATGGACTATTAGGATTATTAAATGTCAAATTGTGGGAAAAGGATAGGGCAGGTATAAAAGAGATAAGCGATGTCCTTCCTATGCTGGCTTATGGTTCAAAGGCGCTTCTTACGTACCAATTAAGTCGTGGATACGGATATTCAGCAAGATTTAGGCAGAAGACGAGACAGGAGAAGGAATTTGAATTAGCAGCTAAGGTAGTAGGTGATACGAGTAAATATGCATTGAGGTATTTAGGAAAGGATTTGGAAGTTATAGAGCTGGACTACGATAATAAGGCGAATCAAGTAAAGTTAATACCGCGGCCATGGCTTCAGACAGGTGGATTTTCTCATTTTGTTAGGTTTGTAAAGAATCTGCGGTATCTTGGCAGGAATTTTAGAAATGTAAAGAGGTTATTAGATGAGAGAGGTATAAGGGATAATCGAGGAAGCAGTTATGAGAAACAGATATTAATAGTAAATCCTAAGGCAGGGAATGTATCCAGAGAGAAAGTTATGGTCAACAAAGCTGGCAGCAGTATAAGTAGGCGCCAGTTTATGACGGGGATGGGTGCGATGGGGATGTTGGCAGGGATGGGGATATTAAGTAGTTGTGCACCTGCGAGTGCATATAAGATAGACCAGGCATTTGTGAAAAGTTATGTACTTCCGATTTTATCGATATATAAGCAGGCTACGAAAGAGCTAGTTGCTATGCAACAAAGCAGGATTAAGGGTAGCAAAGGTCCTGAAGAGGTAAGAGATGTGGGGGAGAGAGTGTTAAAGAAGTTACAGGAGGTAGAAAAAGGGATAATATTGGCCTACGATAAGAAGGCCTCGGAGGCTCGTAGGTTAAAGATTTCTAAGGGAGATCTTTTGGCTCCGGTACGGACGGTAATGGCAGGAGTATATTGGTTTATGGGTGATATGGATAATGCAGAGAAGGGATACAGGAGTGTTTTGAGGGATCTAGGGATAAGCGGGAGTATAGGTGATTTAAGAAAGATATGGAATATTCTGGGATTGAGTAATGTACTTTTAGGGGGTAGTTTTAGACTATACCAATCACAGCTGATACAAGATGCGATGATGGGACTCTTAGATGTTCGTTTATGGAGAAGGGATAAGGGTGGGATAGAGGATATAGCGAATATATTACCGATATTATCGTATGGTTCGAAGGTATATTATAATTTAGGGTTGCGGAGGAAGTATTCTTATTTGAGAGGGGAATATGGAAAGGGATTGGATTCGAGTATTAAGGCGGCAATAGGTACGAGTAAGTATGCTTTAAGGTATTTAGGGAAAGATTTAGGAGTAATTGTATATGACAATAGCAGGAAAGGAGAAGAAATAGAGGTCGACTCTAAGCCGTGGATGCTAGCAGTTGGGTTTCCTGATTTAATTAAGTTTCGACGCACACAGAAATATCTGTGGAGGATATTTGTAGACATAGAGAAGATGTTTGAGAGAGAAGGTATAAAGGATAACAGGGGGAGTAAATATAAAAAAGAGCTAATTCTTATCAATGTGCAGTCTGGGGATATAAAGAAAAAGACAGAGATCGTCAACAAAGCTGGCAGCAGCATAAGAGATGAGAAAGAGGATGACCAGGGAAGTGGTGATTTTTCGGATAATATAATAGGGAACTTGAAACGAATCAAAAGGGATAGTGGCAAGAATCTATTCAGGGGCAAGGGCACTTTATCTGAGTTTGATCCGGATGTTTTTGTTATAGAGCCAAGTTATAATGGCATCAAGGTAAAAGAGATAGATCGTTGGTTAAAGATTATTCACTCGGCTAGGCAGATGAGAAACACGGCCTTGCGTGAAGTCCTGCATCGCCTTGGCAAACTATTGCCTGAGCCCTACCTGATGGAAATGAATTCTCTCTATAACAGGAGTGATAGAGAAATCAAGGAATATTTGGAATCTTTGGAAAGAGAACTTTTATCTTTGAAAGATATGGCCCTTTCCGATTTGAAAAAGCGGCAGATAGAGATGGAATCTGTTGATGTTGATGTCAAGCAGCAGATCAGGTTTGCTGTGGCCCAGGAACTCCTCAAGTGGATTTCGAAGATAAAAAAGGATGAGCTAACAGAACCTGCAATCCGTAGAAAGATGGCGGAGGCCTTTGCTGAGATAGTGAAGGATGAAGCTGTTAGGGCCAATGTAGCTCCTGGAGAGGTGGCTGCCTTTGTAAGGGATGTGTTTAATAAGCAGGATTACATTTCTCTGGCAGATGAGATAGGTCTATCTTTAGAAGATGCAGCAATGGATTATGATCTAATCATTCCAGCGATAGATTCCTTTGTGAGGTTGACGACAGCAGGCAAAGGAAAGGCTAAAGATTGGGCCGCATATGCGAGGGAATATAGGGCAAGTGTTATTTCTTTCCTGGATAGGTTCAAGGATGTTACAATGCCTGCTCCGCAGGTTTCTCTGGGTAGGGCCTTTGCTATGAGTCTGGGTGCACTCAGTGTTGTTTTCCTGGGGGCTATCGGCGTCAATGCGGCCGTGAATCATCTTGGCGGCCTGGATAACCTTGGTATGAGCAGTCTAAATAATGTCGACAATGCTACCTCTGGCAATCATACGGCTCTTCCATCAGTGGCCCATCAGAATGATATCCCAACACCTAATAAGGTTATAGATGAAAATTATGCAAAAGAGGAGAAAACAACACCTGAAACAGGAACAGATATAAAGAAGCACACCTCCTATATGGAATATAAGGTAAAAAGAGGTGATTCTCTCTGGCGTATATGGGAGAGCAGATTTAAAGGGAAGATGTCTTGGAAGCTGTTCCTCCTCAAAATTGCAGAACTCAATCCCGCCCTAAAACCTTCACGATTGTACCCAGGAGATGATATATCCCTTCCTATTATTGAGCTATCAAAGAGGGGCCTGAAGAAGTCTAAAAGATCTCTTGCTGATAAGATTAAAGGAATAACCACATATGTGGTAAGGAAGGGCGATAGCCTCTGGAAGATATGGAGGGATAATTTTAAGGCCAGTGTCGGCTGGCATAGATTTGTTGAGATTTCGAAGCGCATAAATCCTGATAGGGACCTTTCTATTTTACTCCCAGGAGATAGGATAAGATTGCCTGATAAGGACTTTATTAAGAAAAAGATTGACTCATTTGTATCTGCCAGAACAAAGGCCCGTGGGACGAAACACCAGAGAAAGGATAAGGAGGATATATCGAATGATTCCTTATCTAAAAATGAACGGCAAAACCTAGATGCTGGAAGTGTTTTAGATAAATTAAAGGTTTACGATAGCGAGTTGAATAGCTTAAAAGCTGAATTGGAGGGCCTAAGAGACAGACCCTATAAGGAGGTAAGGGATGGCATTGAACGCCTGGTCGATAGGCTGGTGAAGCTGGAGAATAGGATCTCCTCCCTCACTATGGATGATTACAACAAGACCCTCGAGGCGGATATCGATAATTATGCCAGATTTATCCTGGAGCGGGCCACACTATTGCAGGCAATTACTGACCTAAATAAGCAGATTAGTCGGCTTGCTGCAGAGGCCAAGAATGCCTATATCGATAAACAGGTGAAGGAGATTAACGAATCTGAGGATAGGTATCTTGTTAAGCAGTTTACTAAGAAGATGCCTGTATCTCATCCTGGTGATGCAAGAGGATACGGGAAGGTCTTTCTCTATGACCTTGCTATGGAGATAAACGGACTTGTTGATGCTGGAGAGTATGATAAGGCAAAGGATTTGATAAAGACGTTTCTTGCTATTGCTGGAGATGGTAAGGATGGTTTTTATAATGCCTATTGGGTAAATAATGGCCTGCCTGCCGAGAGGCAAAAGACAACAGGTCCTATATCCCACTTTATAATTGCCCTTGCAAAGTATACCCTAAAGAGCGGAGATAAAACATTTGTGAATATTGCCAAAAATCTGGCTAATTATCAATTAAAGAAATTCTGGAATGATAAGGTGAGTGCATTTAAGTTCGGCGAGGGATATTTCCCAAGATACCCTGAACGAGCAAATGAGATATTTACTGAAAATAATATCTCTGCCTACGCTGCCTATAGTTTGCTTTATAAGGTAGTAGGTGTTGCAAAATATCAAGATACAGCCCGCAAGCTGCTTACGAAGTTTATCCCTAAGGCCTATGATAAGAGGGGCTATTTCTATGTTGGATACGATCCGCTTAAGGGTGAGTTCAATAAGACCTATGCCTCTGATATACCTGCTTGGGTACTTTTGATGATTCCAAAGGACAAGCTTATCTCAGTTGGAATTGATCCGAATAAGATTATAGAGTTTGCTATTGAAAATATGGTGGAGACTGAATATTACCATCCAGAGAAGGGCATGATTGATATTATTGGTTTTGACTTTATCGCTAAGGGCAAGCGTTATAGCGGCAATATTGTTAGTTTTGAGTGGACGAACTTCTGGATACTAGCCTTTGAAAAATACGGCCGCAAGGACCTGGCTGATAAACTAAGGGAGAGCATGGAAAGGGCAGCATATAAGGGGACCTTGCCCTACGCATCTAAAGAGGGTGTGCCTACTGGCTTTGGTTGGTACACGCCGTGGGGAGATAGGTCGCTTATATCTACTATATGGTATCAGTATGCCAGAAGTGATGTTAATCCATTTGATCCGTTAGAAAATGGGCGTATAAAGACCGATATTAACGGTGTCCTCGATAAATTTGCCTATGAATTCGGCAAGGCCAAGGAATTAGGGGTAAGGTATGCTTTGGAAGAGATAATCGCAGCTATGCGGGGGATTATTAAGAATAAGAAGAGGGTGGTTGAGCTTCTGAGTAAGGATACTGATAGGCCTTCCGGTGACCTCTTAACTGCCTATCTATCATTAGGTGATATTATGTCAAATAGTCTGTTGAGCCTGGGATTGGGAGGAGATACTTATATCGGGATTGGTTTTGGCGGCAAGTGGGGTACGCTTATAAACCTTGCCAATATAGGTAAAGGGATGATAACAGATGGGGCAACTCCTCTGGCAGGCATAGCTATGTTTGATAGCCTAATAGACTTTGTCTGGAATGCTCCGCGCCTAGAGAAGTTAGAAGGCCGGGGTGGAATTCTTATAAAGGATGGCAAGTTTATCAAATACGATATCAAGGTAGGGCCGAAGTTTGATGAGAAGGGTAACTTGATAGAGGGGGTTAGTGAAACATCTGTGTTGAATATAGAGCTTCCATGGGAAGTAGCAGCGAATATGTTAAACGATGTATTCCACCTGAGAAATCCTATCAAACATGACTTCTCTGCTATTGTATACTTGCCTGATCACTTCAGAGCAGCGGTGAAGAGAGCAGTCTATAATACAAATCCTGATGTGAATTACTTTATGTACAGGCAGGGCAAGTATATGTATATCATCAAGGTTGCCAGGGGGAAGAAGCCAGAGATACTTGCCCAGGCCTTGATGTTCTATGACCTAAAGGATAAGGCAAAGAATGGGTTTGAGACAGAGAGTTTCCTGCGGAAGGTGAAATGGTGGATGGATGACAGGACGTTTATGCCGGTCCCTTCCCTGCTTACATTTGATTATGCCAAGAAATACATAAGGGCAATACAGGATTGGGGCGGCGAGATAGACCCGCTTACCAGTGATGTCTTGCTTTATAGGTCATTTGAGGATATGGCAGTCAGCGTCGTAGATAGAGAGAATATCCCTTACAATCCTTATACTGGACGGATAAAGGTGCCTGCTATAAGACCATCCATTATCCAGTGGGCAATGGATAGGGGCATCTACGGCAAACACAGGTTTATGGTGATTAATAACGGCAGGGATATAAAAGTAATCGTAGATAAGAATAATCCAAAATTGTTTAAGTCCAGAGTACAGACTGCAAAAAAGAATATGAAGTATCGCTATAAGGGGTATAAGGATACCTATGAGATGCCGAAGGGTGTGCGCTATGTCTATGTGGAGAAATCCTATTTTACCTTAGATGGCAAACCAATTGCCTTTGTCGGATTTGATGGGGTGATTGATGTGCCCTATGCGGTTGTGTATACGCTCAATAAAGCAGGACATAAGGCATATAAGCTGAGCAAAGAGAAGGCGCTTAATCTAAAGATTCAGACCATCAGAAAGAAGAAGAAAATAGTATTTGATAATGGCCTGAAGATAACCCTTACCCCGAATACGAACATTACTTGGGATGAGAGATTTGTTTATAGGGACAAAAACGGGAAGCTATATCCTGCAATAGTCGAATATACTCGTAACATAGAGGCAGATAAGCACCTGGCTATGTTGGTAAACCCTGAGACCGGTGAAGAGATATATGTGGATAAACTGCCTTTGGGTATTATGACTAAGGAAAGAGAATATGATAGGGCGTCATTAAAGGCAGCCAGTGGCAGGGATATAGGGGAGAAAGAAATAGAGGATATATTAAAACTTATTGAGGTTGTAAAGAAGGATAATCCTGAGCTTGGCAGGATTTTGGATAAACTCCTTGATCCAGACTCTGCCCGTTCTCTGCGTGCTGAAAAGCTAAAGTTGTATAGTAAATACATTGATGCGGTTATTGGTTATTCTATGGCCGCCAAGCTGCAAAGGGAGAGCGCTGAACTGCAGAGGCTCTATACTGAGATTAATTCGAAGTTGCCGATGGCCCAGGAGGACATAAGGAATTATATGGATAAATTGCAGTTTATGAAGTATCTTGTTGCAGACCTTAAGCATAGTTTTGAGGGTATAAAGATTATGACTGCCAAGAATATAAAGGATGCGGAAGAGAATCTGACCAGGGCAAAGATGGTGCAAGAGAAGGAGCTTAATGAGTTGAAGGTCAGTATAAAGGAGTTAGAGAATCAAATTGATAAAGATAGGCAGGCTTTAAAAGAGGCAAGGGCAATATTGAAAAAGGCAAAAGCAGAGGACAATGAAGAGTTGATAGTCTATCTAGAGGGAACTGATACAGAAGAGGGGCACGTAAAGGGGCTTATAGAGATGATGGAAGGTGGTCTCAAACACGATCTGGCTAAGTTCAAGGAGGCCAAGAACTATTACCAGGCCATTCGTTCGGCTGATACGAGGTATCCAATAGGCTATGATCTGAGGATAGGTGAACAGAATGTCCGTTTTTGGAAGGATTATCAAGCAAGACTTGAACAGATTAATATAGATTGGGATAAGGATCCAGTAGTTGCTGCGAAAAGGGTTTCAGCGGTTAGCAGGGAATTTATGGATAACCAGATAAAGATGGCAGAGGTTGGAGTGGTGTATTATCGCCATAATTATGACCTTGCCAGGAAAGGTTTGGATAAGATAGAGAAGGAGAAGGTTTCGGCGAGAAATTATTTTTATTCTCTTATGGATGAACACTCAAAATTAAATGGCCCTGCAAAGATGAAAAAGAAGGTTATAAATGATGATGGGGAGGAAGAAATACGAACCGTGTGGAACGAGGATTCTATCGATGGGGTATCTGGCGAGATAGCTATGCTGAAAGGGGATGAGAATACTGAATATTCTCTTGCCTGGATGGAAAAACAGCTCAGACGTGCCAAGTCTGAATATGAACTAGTTACTACTGATGAGGAATGGGGTATACCAGGATTGAAGAAGAAATTGGCAGAGGCAAAGTCCTTTTATAAGGCCAAATTGGCTGAGTTGAGAGATACAAAGAATTCATTAGCTGGGCCGCAGGAGACCTTGGCCAAGGCTAAAAAGCTCTTAAAAGACGCCAAAGATTGGCTCGAGCACTGTGAAGAGGAACTGCGTAAGGCGATAGAATTCCAGAGGCAGAATCCTTATGATCCGAATGCGAATAGAAATATAGATTACTGGCAGGAACGGGTTAATGCGCAAGTAAAAGAGGTACAGAAGCGTCAGCTAGATGTAGATTATTGGACTAGTCAGGTTCAGAAGATACGAGAAGGTATAAAGGTCCTTACAGCACAGGTGGAGGATGCGAAAAAAGGTGTTGCTGAGTTTGAAAAACGACTTAAGGATGCCATAGATTATGCCAGGGACCAGAAAGAGGGGATAGCTTATTGGACAGAAAAGATAGAAGGCGGCAAGAAGCACCTGGAGGCGTTGCGAATAAAGTACAGGTATATGACGGATCGAAATCGTGCCCTTGAAAAGAGATTGCTTCCTGCAGCGAAGAGGCATTTCTCGAGTGAATTGAGGAAAAAGGAATACAGGACCAGGCAATATATGGAGGAGATGAAGAAGGAGGAGAAGAAGGCCTATGACTATCTAGATGAGTTAAAAGTTCAAAAGAAGAAGGCCGATAGTTATTGGAAAAAACAAGTGGATATGGTCCAGAATACCAAATCCATTATGGATAAACTTTCTAGTTCAAAGGCAGATGTTGTAGGAGTTCTGGCTGAGATAAATGATGTATTAACTAGCTATATGCACAATGTAAAGCAGAAGACCTTAAGGAGGAAAAAAGAACTTGAGAAGGCAGGGGCCAATCTAAAGGCGATTCTACCTGATATAGATGCTATAGAACGTGCCCTGGTGGGTGCAGCAAAGAAGAGTGGGAGATATGATGTGCTCAAGCCTTCTATAGATGCATTTATTACGGGATTGAGATCTGATTTTGAGGTTCCGTATCTATTTTCTGAGAAGGAATTGAAGGATATTTCTT
>JALVWL010000035.1 GCA_027034965.1 Candidatus Omnitrophota bacterium | reverse complement strand
TTTGCTGAAATTGACAGGGCAAAGAGGGAGGCAAAGAAAGCAGGGAAAGATGTAATAGACCTTGGTATTGGGGATCCGGATATGCCTACCCCGGATTTCATCATAGAGGCGATGTGTAGAGCTGTACGGGATCCTGCTAATCATCGATATGCAATGGATCAGGGATTGCCGGAGTTAAGAGAGGCCATTGCTGATTGGTATTATAGGCGCCTGCGAGTAAAACTTGATCCTGAAAAAGAGGTCTTGCCTTTAATAGGTTCAAAAGAGGGGATTGCCCATCTTCCATTTGCTGTCAATAATCCTGGAGAAGTTAATCTGGTTCCAAGCCCCTGTTATCCTCCTTATAAGAATGCCAGTATTCTAGCCGGAGCCCAGGTATTTGAATTGCCCCTACTTGAAGAAAATGGATTTCTGCCGGATTTGGATAACATACCAACCGATATCTTGCAGAAGGCCAAGATATTGTTTTTGAATTATCCCAATAATCCAACAGCCGGTGTTGCTGATTATGAGTTTTTTACTCGCGTCCTTGACTTGGCAGAAAAATACGACTTTATTGTAGTGCAGGATATGGCCTATTCTGAGATAGTCTATGACGGTTACAGGGCGATAAGCATCCTCGAGGTAGATAAGGAAAAGCGTCGTAGTGTGGAGTTCCATTCACTTTCCAAGACCTACAATATGACTGGTTGGAGATTGGGTTGGGTCTGTGGAAATCAGGAGGTTGTTTCTGCACTGGCAAAGTTCAAATCGAATATCGATTCAGGTATATTCCAGGCCATCCAGCTGGCCGGGATAACTGCACTAAAGGATGGAGATGAGTTTATATCCCGTATGCAGCAGGTGTATAAAGGCCGCAGAGATGTGCTGGTTGAGGGTCTGCGTTCAATTGGATTTGATGTCCCTTCTCCTAAGGCTACCTTTTATGTCTGGATGCGCATCGGCGGCAGTTCTATAGATTTTGCAAAGCGCCTCTTGCAGGAGGCGGATATCGTCTGTACTCCAGGTATTGGTTTTGGTAAGAGTGGGGAGGGGTATGTGCGTTTTGCCCTTACTCTCGGAGAGGAGAGATTGAAGGAGGCCGTAGATCGTCTGAGGAAGATAGTATGATGATGGATAGGTTGTATCGTTTTGGATGTGTTTTGATTTTTTCTGTTCTATTGTTTGTTGGGCTGACATTGAGGGGGTTTGCGAAGGACGTTGATGTGGACTTTGATGACAACCTTGTAGAACAGACGATAAAAGACTTTAGCGTAAGCGGTATAAATGATTCTGCAAAGACCCGCTGGGATATGCATGGGGATACAGCTCGCATAAAGGATAATCTACTTGAAGTCGACAATGTCAAAGTTACAGGATTTTCTGACGGAGTGCGCGTAGATGTCGTCTCTGATAAGGGATATTATAACAGGGATAAAGGAGTGGTCCTTCTTTCCAAAGATGTGGAAGCGGTTTCCTCTACAGGTGCAAGGCTGGTTACGGATACGGCGGTTTGGGATACGAAAAAGAATACCTTGGAGACAGATGACAGGGTTACCATTACTCAGGATGATAAAGGTGCTGTTCTGAAAGGTAAAGGTGGCCATGTTGAACTAGATAAAAATATAGCCGTTATCCGTTCTGATGTAGAGGCGCAGATGTACAGGGCCTCTGCCAAGGATATGGGGCTTCCGGTTAAAGATAGAGATGAGGATGGGAAGCAGCGGCATAAGACCATTATTCGCTGTAAGGGGCCTTTGGAGGTCAGGTATAGGGATAAGATAGCCGTGTTTAACAATGATGTTGTGGTAGAGGATGAGGAAGCCAAGATTTATGCCGATAAATTGACAGTCTATTTCGACAACGAAGATAATCGTATTTCTAAGATTATAGGCGAAGGGAATGTGCGTATTGTAAAAGGCGACAATATAACTGAAAGTGAGAAGGCTATCTACGATGTGGAAAATGAGTCATTGACGATGGTTGGTGAGCCGAAGGTACTTTTCTACTCCGGAGAGGAGATAGGTAGTGCATCTTTTAAGGACCGAAAATTTAATTAAGGTCTATAGCGGCAGGCGGGTGGTTAACGAGGTAAATATTGAGATACGCAGGGGAGAGATTGTCGGCCTCCTTGGCCCAAATGGTGCTGGAAAGACAACGACTTTTTATATGGTAGTAGGGATTGTAAGGCCTGACCGTGGGAAGGTCCTGTTTGACGAAGAAGACATTACACGTTATCCCATTCACAAACGCGCAAGATTGGGTATGGCCTATCTACCTCAGGAATCTTCGGTGTTCAAGAACCTTACTGTCGAGGAAAACGTCCTTGCAATCCTTGAGACGCTTAATATCCCCAGAAAGGAAAGAGAGAGGAGGGCAAAGGAGGCCCTGGCCGAATTAAATCTCCTTCATCTGGCGAAGAGTAAGTGTTATATGCTTTCGGGCGGGGAGAGACGCAGACTTGAGATTACCAGGGCCCTTTTGACTAATCCGATGTTCTTGCTATTGGATGAACCATTTTCAGGGATTGACCCTATTGTTGTTTATGAGGCCCAACAGATTATTCTGGAGCTCAAGAAGCGCGGGCTGGGAATTCTCCTTACGGACCACAATGTCAGAGAGACCCTTTCCATAACGGATAGGGCCTATCTTATCGCCGAGGGCAAGATATTGTTTGAGGGCAAACCCCAGGATCTGGTTAATAATCCTGAGGCAAGGAAGATGTATCTGGGAAAGGACTTTAAGTTGTAGCGAAAGGAAGGTCTGGGATGAGCCGAGTACGTCAGAGCGTAGTTGCAGGCAAGTTCTATCCCGCCAGCGCATCTTCCCTGGCCGAGTGGATTAAGTCCCAGGCCGAGGGGCCTGTGTCTCAGCTGGCAGTTGCTGCGATAGCCCCTCACGCAGGTTATATGTTTTCAGGAGACCTTGCGGTTAGGACGTTGTCTTCGATTGGTCCGAAAGATGTATTTGTTTTACTTGGGCCGAATCACACTGGGCTTGGAACTACTGCGGCCTTATCCAGCGCAGATCTTTGGCAGACGCCGTTTGGGGATGTTGAAGTAGATAAGGATCTAAGAGAAGAGATCCTTTCTGTAGATGGAGTCTCTATAGACGATGTTGCCCACCTGTATGAGCATTCCCTTGAGGTCTTTCTACCTATATTAAAATTTCTCTACCCTTCGGCCAGGATAGTGCCCCTTACCATAAAGGCTGACAGGGAAAAGGATTTTTTTATAACATTAGGCAAATCGCTTTTTCCGTTGTATAATAGGTACAAAGACAGGGTGGCCTGGCTCGTAAGTTCTGATATGAATCATTATGAAAGCCAGGAAGTTACGTTATCCAAAGATAAGTTCGCCATAGATAGGATCCTGGAACTCGATTATCAAGGTCTGTGGGAGGAAGTCGAGAGGCATAGGATCTCGATGTGCGGTCTGCATCCTGCTATAGTTTTGCTTTCTATGCTAGAGGGGGATAAGGACGATATAGACGTGGCCTTAATAGGACATAAGACCAGCGGTGATGTTTTGGGCGATTATGACCAGGTGGTAGGTTATATGGGATGTTTATTTCTGCATAAAGGGGCAAAGGAGGGGTTATGACGAAAAGGGAGACTTTTCTGTTTAGTCTGCTGACTATCTTCTTTATCGCTGCGGTTGGGGCGCTGGTTTATTTTGTTGTTCAGTACCTCGATATAAAGGTTGAGAACTCGAAGATTTCTCAGAATATGCGTCAGATGAGAAATACACTGGAGCTGACAAAGGAAGAGGTGAAGTCTCGCGATAAGAAGATAGAGGAGCTGAAGGATCAGGTGGCAAAGTTTAAGAATAAGGTTGTCTCCTTGAAGAAAGAAATTGCAGGTCTTGAAAAGGAAAAGGAAGAATTGATAGACGATATGGATGCCTTAAAAGAGAAATTTTCAGATGTAGATGCTGCCCTCGATGAGAAGAGCAACCAGATATGGCGCCTCAAGAAAGAGCTTATGCGTACCAGGGCTCGTCTATTTTCTGTTGAAGAGTATCTGCAAGATGTAATAAGGGCAGGCAGATCTGTTGCCGTTGCCGGAATGCAGGGCTATCCTTCGAATTCTTCAACTGAATTTGGTCCTGAGGAACAGGTCTCCCTGGGAAAGATTGTCGTTGCCTCTGGACAGGGTGGAGCTGAATCAGGGGGTATATCTGCCAGGGTTTTATCAATCAATACCAAATATAATTTTGCTATATTTGCCGTAGATAGGTCTGTGCGGCCCCATGTTGGTTGGCACGTTAGGGTTGATCTTTCTGGTGGCAAGAGCTTTGTTGGGGTGATAGATACGGTCAGACGGAATATGATTACAATGGATATACCTAGAGATGTTGAGATAGCAGTTGGAGATAGGGTTCAAATCGTAGTGTTGAATTGATGCAATCCTGTATAGTTGTCC
>JALVWL010000034.1 GCA_027034965.1 Candidatus Omnitrophota bacterium | reverse complement strand
ATCCCTCACCATCCCTCAACCCCACAAACACATATACAAGAATCGAAAACAAAAACACCGCAAAAGATTCAGGTGACAATATTGAGGCATACATAATAAACGGTGTATAAAACAGATAGACAATCACCCCTAGAAGTCCATAGATACCCGGATAACGTACCTTATATCTATCCAGCAGAAAAGACACAGATAAGAACAAAAACATACCCGAGGCCACATTCATCAAATACTGCAGAAACACCACAAATTCGATAGAATGTGTAAATCTATATATCGCAGCCAGGAAAAAGGCATAGCCAGGCAGGCCCAAAAACGGTGCAGAAAACCGTCCCTGGCAGATCTGCCTTGCCCAATTCCAATAAAACTGGGCATCAGAGTACGGGAATATCCTTATATAACCGCAAACCCATATATAGAGAAAATGCCCGATATAGACAGACAATAGCAATATCAACGCCGCCCAGAAAAACGGCCTATTTCTTCGATACTGAGCAATCATCAGGATAGAGATACAGAGGCCTTAACTCAAACACATCTACCTTCTTCAACCACTCCCGAGGCAATCTAAACATTCTAGGCAAAGGGGGTGAAAATTCGACAATCCTTTTATTATCCGCCCACCTATCCAACTTATCCACAGGAACAAGCCCATACTCCCTCTCCAGCCCTGAAGGGCCAATCGCATATCTACCCATATACACATTACCCCTGCCCGCATCCCTCACCACAACAAGCCCCTCTCCTTCTCCTCTGGAGAACTCATCCCAGGCAACCACATCCAGACAAGAAATCCCATAGATATTAACATCCTTAAACGCATACCCCCAGGCCTTCACCGCAGCAAGCCCTATCCTCAAACCAGTAAACGAGCCTGGCCCCATATCCACAACAATAGAACCAATATCCCCTATAGAAATCCCTTCCGCCTTCAAGTAATTATCCAGTTTAGGGAGCAGATCCTGAGAGCGGGCAGACTCCGACCGCCACTCAAACAACATCTCCTCACCCCTAAAACAGGCAAACCCTGGATAAGAAGACGTAGTTATACAAAGCGCATATCCATTCATAATCTGTTATTTTAACACACCATCACTCCCTCCACCTCCCTTTTTTCACAAGTGATACTAATTTTTCCAGAAAGATTTTGTTTCACAAAATGAAACGGATTTTTACTGGAAGATTTTGTTTCACTTAGGTTAACTTGTTGGGTATCAATATATTAGCTCGCTGGCTATCTCATCGGAAAAGAGTCGTCCTTGGAGGGTCAATACATATTTGTTATCTACTTCCTCTATCCAACCAATTTTAACAAAATCCATTATCCTATCCACCCAGTCATCAGGTACAGCCCCTTTATCTATCCCATATCTGGTCCTCAATTGTAGAACTCTCGCCTCTTTAAGGCGTCTTAAAGCTGGGAGGATATCTTTCTCATATTCCATTCTAGCCCTCAGAAAGGAGTTCAAATCAGGCTTAACAGAGAAGCGTATGTCTCCCACATAAGACCAGGCCGACGGGCCAAGGCCTATAAAATCACCACCAAGCCAATATCTCAGATTATGCAGGCTTTCTTTTCCCGGCACAGAGAAATTACTTATCTCATACCACTGCATTCCGGCAGATGAGAGCAGGTTATCCGCCAGTATATACATCCGCGACGAAATCTGGTCATTATCAAAGTTACTATATTTATCATAAAATAGCGTCCCTGATTCGATGGTGAGGGAATATAACGAGATATGTCCAATCTTCAGCGAGAGGGCCATATCAAGATCCGCTTCCCATATAGATAACTCCTCTCCTGGCAGGCCAAATATCAGGTCAATAGAGACATCATCTCCAAAGACCTCCCTACACATATCCACAGATGCCAGGGCATCCCTTGAATTATGTCGCCTGCCTAACAGTTCCAGCTTCCCATCATTAAACGACTGCACACCCAAGCTCACCCGTGTTATACCCAATTCCCTATATCGCCTCAACAGCTCTAGCCTCACATCCGCAGGATTTAACTCAATCGTAGCCTCCTGAATCAGATCAAGACCCAAATACCCATCTATCGCCTCTATAATAGATGCCAGAAAATCCACATCCACAACCGAAGGGGTCCCTCCTCCTATGTAGAGGCTATTCACTGTCCTGTGGGCCAAGTCATATTCATAAATCAGCTCCTCCAACTGCCTCAGCACCGCTGCTTTATAATCAGCCCACAGCCCTGCAGCTACTGAATATTCCAGGGAATAAAAATTACAGTACGGACACTTGCTCCGGCAAAATGGTATGTGCAGGTATATAGATAAATCATTTCCCATACATAAGCATTATAAGATATAATCGTGTTGTTATGAAACGCTATGCAGCAGAAGTAGTCATTATTCTCTTGTTAAGCGCGATATACATAGTCCCAGCCTTAAAGGGTTTCACTACTGCTGATTCTAATCTGTACATAGATGCCGGCAAACGACTCATACTGGAAAAGAGCCCTGTCTTCTGCTTTGACATCTACCAGGCAACTCCTAACAAATGTATGCCATCCCTACCCTATCTCCCGCCCCTATGGCCGATAATTGCAGGACTGCTCTTCTCTATAGGAGGCCTTAAGGCTATATCTATTTTTAACATAATCATAGTCATAGCCTCGGCCATCCTATTATTCCGTATAGCAAAAGAGATAATATCCATAGGCTGGGCCTTAACATCCGTCCTGCTGGCATATACCACTACACCAATACTATTAATCAGCACCTATCCCTGGACAGAATCGCTAGCCCTCTTCCTGATAAATCTGATGATATACATACTCTTCTCCCAATCCCCAAATCCATCTCAAAAAAAATCCTACACAGCCGCGATAATAAGCGGGCTTATATTCCTCACACGACCACAATATTTTTTTCCAGCCTCGCTCATAGGCCTCCTACTGACAGAGAGGAGAAAACGCATAGGATTCATAACATTATCCCTCACAATCCCAACCCTATATGAGGCATTTTGCATTATCAAGTACGGAACAATCTATCCCCAGATATACATAAACATATCAAACTATGCAAAATTATTCTCTTCTTCATCCCAATTCAATCTCTCAAACTCAATAATGGACCTCGCCAAATCCATAATACAGATTATAGCAAATCCCATAACAATGCTATTCATAGCATCGCTAACAATCCTAACATATACAAAAAAATACAGATCCATCTTATCGCCAAGCGTCCAGAAAATCTTGCAAACCGCTTTTTTGTTATTCGCCACCTACCCTGTACTATTACTTATAAGAAGCCTGAAAGGAATAATCTATGCTATTGCCCATTGATGTATATCGATATCACTCTATCGACATAGGCCTCTCTATCGTCGTCATCTTCTATCTCATATCACAGACGCGCAGACGAATTATCCAGGCCATACTCATAGGTCTCATCGTGTTATATTCCTGCCTATCCATATTACGAGAAATAGATCTATACAGATTCCTCGAAGGCCATAATTATGCCAAACAAAAACTCATTAAGATAATAAGCCGATATCCACAAAAACAGGTCTGCACAAACGATCTAAATCTGCCCTGGGTCCTCATAAACAATCCCATCGCTGGTATTCCACAAAGGGCATCAGAGTTTCTGGAGTGGAAGAAATGCAAGATAATCTGCATCCGAGAGGGCAATCAATGGAAGGTAAAACTACCTGATGAGGAATAAATCACAGCGACATAATCTTCCGGATCAAAGAAGTCGTCGATCGACCTTTTCGCAAAGGAATCGTAACTACCTGTCCAGCTGCCCCAATCACTATATCCGCACCGGCTATCTTATCGACAGGCCAATCCCCTCCTTTTACCAAGACATCGGGCAAGATTTGCTTTATAAGCCTAAGCGGCGTATCCTGAGAAAAAGAGAGGACATAATCAACAGATTCAAGGGCCGCCAATACTCGCATCCTATCCCGCAAGCTATTTACGGGTCGGCCCTCCCCTTTGAGCCTCCTGACAGAGGCATCTGAATTTAGCCCGACGATCAGGATATCCCCAAGTAACCTTGCCTTCTCCAGATAAAATATATGTCCATAGTGGATTATATCAAAGCAACCGTTGGTAAAGACAATGCGCTTTCCCCTTTTCTTCAGGCGAGAAATCACCGGTTTAATCGCCTTAACACCAATTATCTTCTCCTCAAACCGCCTCATAATATCAAGATTAATCTTAATGTTAGTCGTTTATATCAGCCACGTCCTTTACCACTGCCGCCTTATAAAATGGACTCACTATCTTGTCTATCACACGCGAGACCTTGCTCACCGCAAGGGTAGGTACATAGATGATATCGCCCGGCCTTAACATATAATTTTCGTCAAGAACACCCTCATAGAGAATCTTACATATATCCACCTTACGCACATAGACCTTATCATCCATTGGTCTTATCAGACGCGTCCCCCGCATACC
>JALVWL010000033.1 GCA_027034965.1 Candidatus Omnitrophota bacterium | reverse complement strand
GGCTAAAGAGGTCCATTCCCTGATTTTGGCGGGTATTGTTCACTATGAGATAGTTAGAATACATCCTTTTATTGATGGAAATGGAAGGACAGCCAGATTACTTGCGAGTCTTATTTTGTATAGGAGTGGTTTTGACCATCGGAGGTTTTTTGCGCTTGATGATTTTTATGACGAAGACAGGTTTGCTTACTATGATGCCTTAAAAAGTGTTCAAGAAAACAATGGTGATCTTACAAAATGGCTTGAATACTTTATAGAAGGTATCCTCTATTCTGTTAATAAGGTAAAGCAGGTAGTTGAAAAATTACAAATTATATCAGGTGTAGAAAACATAGATCAGATAGAGCTTACCCAAAGACAAATAGATATCCTTGAAAAAATAAGGCAAAACGGACGTATTAGCAATAAAGAGCTTCAGGATATGTTAAAGATTTCGCGTCAGGCTGTTTTGAAAGAGATGAAGAAGCTTATTAAAATGGGTATGGTCGAGCTTGTGGGCAAAGGGCGTGGGGCGTATTATAAAATGAGGGACTGATTTTTGCGGTTCCGATTTTTTATGGGTGTTGTAAAATGGGAAATCAGAGGTAATACCTGCGAAGAAATAGATAATAGCAAAAAAGCAATGCTTATGACAAAATAAAGATTTGACGAGCTTTTGCAGCGCTGGTTTAACCCAAAATATGCAATAGGAATTTGTAATATAATAGGAAGAAAAACAACTAAAAACTAAAAAATCAAAACTAAAAACCACAACTCAAGTTTTGACTAGGGCAGGAGAAGGGAAAATGAAGCATGAAGGATTCTTATTAATAAAAATTTTCCTTCATTCTCCATGCTCCATTCTTCATTCTTAGGTTTTGGGTTTTTAAGCTGTGGTTTTGACTTTTGAGATTTGACTTTTGAGTTATCTATAATCCGAGATGAAGTACATAGAGGCATTAAGAGAAACAATAAAATCTTTGCTCGAGGCAGATAAGAATATCTACCTTATCGGTGAAGATATAATTGACCCCTATGGTGGGGCATTTAAGGTTACAAAGGGCCTATCCTCTATTTTTCCGGGAAGACTTATCCCAACACCTATGTCAGAGCAGGGGTTTACTGGCCTTGCTGTAGGGATGGCAATAGCAGGACTAAAGCCAATAGTTGAGATAATGTTTAGTGATTTCCTTACCCTAACAGTTGACCAGATCGTTAATCATGCAACCAAGTTTCATGGTATGTATTCGCGGCCTCTCCCATTGGTGATAAGGACTCCCTCGGGAGGATTTAGGGGCTATGGGGCAACCCATTCCCAATCTATGGAGCTTTTGTTTTTGGGTGTTCCTGGTTTGCACATAATTGCTCCGAATATATTTTCCAATCCAGGCGAGTATCTAAAATACGCATTAGGGTTAAATGCACCAGTGCTATTTGTAGAAAATAAAACAGACTATTCACAGGAGCTTATTTTGGGAGAGACTTTAGATGGTTTTATAGAGCTCAGTAGAAATGACGATTATATATTATCGTCTATAGAAGGTGAGGAAAGTCGTAGTTTGATTGTTACCTATGGCGGCAGCTCAAAAATAGCAGTAGAGATACAGAAAAGTCTTTACCTGAAAGAGGAGATAGCAATAGATGTTCTTATTGTTAGGGATTTGTGGCCGTGTGAAGTGGTTGAAAGAGAATTTATCGCAAGTTATAGCTCTGTTATTTCTCTGGAAGAGAGCTGGACTGAATTTGGATGGGGCAGTGGCATCCTTGAGCAGATAAGAGAAAATCTGCCCAAAATCAAGACAAAGGCAATAGGTGCGAGAAACTGCTTCATCCCAAGCCCCAAGGGACTTGAATCCTACGTATTGCCGGGATTCGATAGAGTGTATAATGAAGTTTATGGATTTTTAAGATAGAATAAACTAAAAACCACAACACAAGTTTTGAGGATGGAGAAGGAAGAAGGAAGCATGAAGAATTTTTATTAATAAAAGTTTTCCTTCATTCTCCATACTCCATCCTTCATGCTTGATTGTTAAGAAGGGAGAACGGAGAAGGGAGAATGGAGGCAGTGGATTTTTGGTTTAAAGAAGCAATGCGAAATGGTGGTTTTATCCTTCATTCTCCATGCTCCATCCTTCATGCTTGATTATTAATAAGGAAAGAGATAGTTGATTAACCAAGCGATGCAAGAAGAAGAATTCTAATGCACAATCTGGATTGAAATGAAAGAGAAGATGTTTGAATTATATAAGAAGATGTTTTTGATAAGGGAATTTGAGTTCCTCTTGGAAGACTATTTTTCAAAAGGGTTATTAAGGGGTACAACGCATAGCTGTATTGGACAAGAGGCAGTGGCTGTTTCGGTTTTGGATTATGTTGATATAAATAAGGACTATGTTACCAGCACCCATAGGGGCCACGGCCATTTCCTTGCGATTACTGGTGAGGTCTTTGGGCTTGCGAGCGAGATAATGGGAAAGCGGACAGGGGTTGTTTCGGGGCTTGGCGGTAGTCAACATCTGCAGTATAAGAATTTTTACACGAATGGCATAACCGGAGGTATGATACCAGTAGGCGTAGGTATTGCCCTTGCAAAGAAGCTAAAGGGAGAGGAGGGGATAGTAATAAGCTTTCTGGGTGATGGGGCAATGAATGAGGGCTATGTTATGGAGGCCCTAAATATGGCCAAGGTATATGAGGTGCCGATTATGTTTGTACTGGAGAATAATTGCTATGCAATGAGTTCTATAACGAAGGATCTTACAGGGAGTTTATTTGAACACAGGGTAAAGGGATTTGGGTTAAAATACGTCTATGAGGAGGCAATAGATGTATTGAATCTTTGGCAGAAGTTCGGTGAGATATATCGAGAGGTCTCAAACAATCGAAGGCCTGTTTTTGTCGAGTGTCGCACCTATAGGTTTTGTGGACATTCCAAGAGTGATAAGCGAGAATATGTCCTGAAAGAAGAAGAGGTCTTCTGGAGGCAAAACGATCCTCTTTTGTTGTTGAGAAATAGAGTGGTGAAAGAACTAGGTGAAGATGGTGTAGAAAAGATAGAGGCAAAGATAAGAGAGGAGATAAGGGGTGCCTTTGAAAAAGCAGAGAGGGAATCAGAATTAGCCTTGGATGAGTTTGAAAGGAGATATGGGTGTTGAGTAAGGATTTGCGGCAATAGTAAGATGTTTTTCTGGTAATAAAGGGTTTCTTAGTTATAATTATAATGACAGAGTATTTGGATTTAAAGGAGCTTTGCTATGGATTTTGAGACAAAGTGCCTTCATGCTGGGTTTGACCCTTATGAGTTTAAGGACAACCCTGCCTTGGTGCCGATTTATCAGAATACCTCTTTTCTGTTTGATTCACCTGAACACGCTGCAAACCTGTTTGCGCTTAAAGAAGAGGGCCAGATATATACGAGGATTGGCAACACCACTGTGGCTGTATTGGAGGAAAGGATCTCTCAGCTGGAAGAAGGTAGTGCTGCGGTTGCCGTCTCTTCGGGTCAGGCGGCCATAACCCTAGCGCTATTGGGTCTAGCAGGGCAGGGAGATGAGGTCATTGCCTCTCCCTATCTATATGGCGGCACTTATACCCTTTTTAGATATACTCTGCCAAGGTTTGGGATAAAGGTGAGGTTTGTGGACATAAATGATTTGTCGGCATTGGAAGATGCAATAAATGATAAGACGCGGGCAATATATGGTGAGGTCATCGGCAACCCCTCCCTGATACCGATGGACATAGAAGCAGTGGCAAGGCTTGCCCATAGCTATGGCGTTGCCCTAGTGGTAGACAATACATTTGCAACGCCGTTTCTGGTGCAGCCAATTAAGTGGGGAGCTGATGTTGTAGTGCATTCTATGACCAAATATTTGAGTGGACATGGGACCTCAATCGGAGGGATTATCGTAGAGAGTGGGGCTTTTGACTGGAAGGCCTCGAGGAGATATAAGTCCCTGGTAGAGCCAGATCCTGCCTATCACAATCTGAATTTTTGGGAGACGTTTGGCAATACTGCCTATACGAGTAGGATCCGTCTATCTCTTCTGCGGGATATTGGTCCGGCATTGAGTCCTATGAATGCCTATTTGATACTCCTCGGTATAGAGACACTGCACTTGAGGATGGAACGACATAGTAAGAATGCGAAGATAGTAGCGGAATTTCTGGAAAATAGGGATGATATATCGAGGGTCTTTTATCCTGGCCTTAAGAGTAATCCATACTTTGAGTTGGCGGAAAAGTATTTTTATAGAGGGCTGTTCAGTGGCATGGTCTGTTTTTCCTTGAAGCAAGGCCGGTCGGCTGGGGAGACCTTTATAAAGAATCTCCCTTTGTTTTACCATCTGGCCAATGTGGGTGATGCCCGTTCGCTGGTTATCCACCCGGCGTCAACCACCCACCAGCAGCTTACCTCTGAAGAACTTGAGGCCTGCGGGATAGATGAGGGATTCATCAGGCTTTCTATTGGGATAGAATCTATAGAAGATATTATTACGGCTATAGAAAAGGCCCTGGTTTCCATTTGAAGAGAATGCATAATAAAAAATTCCTTCAT
>JALVWL010000032.1:14772-18153 GCA_027034965.1 Candidatus Omnitrophota bacterium | reverse complement strand
TCCCTTATGGGATCGATGGCAGGATTCGTAACCTGGGCAAACAACTGCTTGAAATATTCATAAAGGGGCTTGGGGTTCTTGGAGAGGACTGCATGAGGGGTATCATTACCCATCGAACCTATTGGCTCCTTGCCCATATCTGCCATAGGCTTGATTAATACCTTCAGATCCTCACGCGAATAACCAAAGGCCTGAAGATCCCTCAACAGGTCCTCTGAAGCCCCTTTCTGAGAGGATGGCTCAGGAAGGCTATCAATATCCACCAGCCACTCCTTCAACCACACGCTGTAGGGCCTCTTCGTAGACATTGTCTCCTTTATCTCATCATCCTGGACTATCCTTCCCTCCTCGGTATCTATATAAAACATCTTTCCAGGCTCCAGCCTGCCAGAAAGGGCGATGTTTTCGGGTTCAATATCCAGTACCCCAACCTCTGAGGCCATAACAACAAAATCATCCTTGGTAACGATATAGCGCGCAGGCCTCAATCCATTGCGATCCAGCACCGCCCCAACTCGAGTCCCGTCGGTAAAGGCAATGGCAGCAGGCCCATCCCAGGGCTCCATAAAACAGGCATGGAATTTATAAAAATCCCTTAGTTTCTCATCCATAAGGTTATTCTGCTCCCAGGCGGCCGGTATAAGCATAAGCATTGCCTCTGGCAGGGAACGACCCGAAAGCACCAATAACTCAAACACATTATCTATCGTGGCCGAATCGCTGCCCCCTGGCACAATCACCGGCTTTATCTGCTCTATAGCATCCCCGAAGAGGGGTGAGGAAAGCAGGCCCTCCCTTGCCCTCATCCAGTTGATGTTCCCTCTCAATGTATTTATCTCACCATTATGTGCCAGGAACCTAAACGGCTGGGCAAGGTCCCAGGTCGGAAATGTATTTGTACTATAACGGGAATGCACAAGAGAGACCGCTGTCTCGATCCTCTTATCCTGCAGGTCAAGGTAAAACGACTCCACCTGATAAGGCATCAGCAGACCCTTAAACGCAAAGGTCCTTGCCGAGAGATTTGTTATATAAAAGAAGCTCTTCTGGGAAATATCCGAGGACCGGACAATATTCTCTATCCGCTTCCTGATAACATAGAGCCGCCTCTCAAACTCGAGTAAATCCTTTATATTATCGGCCCGCTTTATAAACGGCTGCTCGATTATAGGCTCGGTCTCCTTTGCCCCCTTGCCTATGTCCGTATTGTCAACCGGAACCTGCCTCCACCCAAGGAGCTCCTGGCCCTCTTCTTCTATAATCCTTCTAAAGACCCTCTTACAAAATTCATATTCCTGCTTCTTAGTCGGCAAGAAGACCATCCCTGTACCGTAACACCCCAAATCCGGAAGGTCTATCTTTGCCTGAGGGGCAATCTCCTGGAAGAAGCGGTGAGGCATCTGGATAAGTATACCCGCACCATCGCCTGTCTTGGGATCCGCCCCAACCGCCCCCCTATGGGCAAGGCGATTCAATACCTTGATAGAATCCCTGACGAGCTTGTGGCTCTTCCTGCCCTTTACATCGCACAGGAAACCTACACCACAGGCATCGTGCTCAAACCTGGGATCATACAAACCCCGTGGACTTATAGAATCGTAACCCATCTTCTATCTCCTAACAACAATACTGCCATAGATTTTACACGCTGCGGGGAAAAATGCAAGCGTTTTCAATAGAAAGTATAGGATTAACCCGGATTATGCATTAAATATAACTCAAATCTAAAATCTCAAAAGTCAAATCCACAGCTTAAATCTTAAGGATGAAGAATGGAGCATGGAGAATGAAGGAAATTTTTTTATTAAAAAAGGAAAATATCTCGGTAAATAAAAATCCTTCATGCTTCCTTCCTCCTCCATTCTCAAAACTTGAGTTGTGGTTTTTAGTTTTTCAGTTATCGTAACAATAATTACATCATATCAATATGGTAGCGCGAAGAAATTGACTTTTCCAGAAACTTTTGATATCGCTACACATTAACCTTGGCTACTTATCATATTTACGACATGGGAGGCGATTTTGTGAAGGGGAAGGATTATGTCAACTGCGCCAAGCTTTGCAGCTTCCTTTGGCATGCCATAGACAACAGATGTTGCCTCATCTTGAGCAATACAATACGCCCCTGCCTGCTTTAATTCAAGCATCCCTCTGGCGCCATCGTCTCCCATGCCTGTCATTATAATCGCTATTGCATCTGCTCCAGCGCAATTTGCTGCTGAACGAAACAACACGTCAACTGAAGGCCTGTGGCGGCTAACTAATGGGCCGTCTTTTATCTCAACAAAGTATTCTTTCCCCCTTCTATTCAATAGCATGTGCCTATTTCCAGGCGCAATTAATACTGTCCCACCAGAGACAACATCTCCATCTCTTGCCTCACGCACACCAACTCTGCATATAGAATCAAGCCTCTGGGCAAACATATAGGTAAAATGAGCTGGCATGTGCTGGACAACCAATATGCCTGGCACATCTTCTGGCAATGCCTCTAAAAACACACGCAACGCCTCTGTGCCGCCAGTGGATGCGCCAACTACTATTATCTTTTTGCCTGATTTTAGACTAATTTTCTTTTTTATCCGCTTTACTATTACATCGGCTGTTAATTTTTCCTCCACTCTGATTGGTTTAAGTAAGGTTTTCGCCTTTTTAACGCGAGACGCAGCTGCGGCCAATACCATATCACACAATAAAGTCTTAGATTCTTCCAAAAAGGTCTTTGTTCCTACCTTTGGTTTCTCTATTATATCTACTGCGCCTTTATCCAAAGCCATTAAAGCCGTGTCTTTATTTGTTGCTCCTGAGCAAATAATAACTGGTAAGGGTTTATATTTCATCAGCTTTGTTAGGAAGGTAATACCATCCATTTGGGGCATTTCTATATCAAGGATTATCACATTGGGCAACTTTTTCTGCATCTTTTTCACTGCGATATAGGGATTGGATGCGGTTATGACCTCTTTGACTAAAGGGCACTCTGAAAGGATAGAGCCCATCACCTGCCTTACCAAAGCAGAATCATCTATAACTAAGACTGTTATTGGTTTCGCATTTCGCATTGTTTTCTTCGAATTATATATTAAATAAAACTCAAATCTAAAATCTCAAATCTCAAAACTACAGCTTAAAACTTAAAACTATCTATATCTAAAACCCTTAGTTTCATCTTATTTCCTTTTTCTCACCTAAGACCTCAATCTTGCAACCTGCTCCCGGTTTCTTTAGTTTCGTTTCCTCTTTTTATATTTAAAACAGTTTTTAGCTTTGAGTTGTGGTTTTTAGTTTTTAGTTTTGCGTTTTTAGTTTCTTTCCTGTTTCTGATAAACAGTAGGAGAAACTTGCTTAAATTCTTTCAATGACTTAGGCACTGTCTCTGAA
>JALVWL010000032.1:0-14762 GCA_027034965.1 Candidatus Omnitrophota bacterium | reverse complement strand
ATTGGATGCGGTTATGACCTCTTTGACTAAAGGGCACTCTGAAAGGATAGAGCCCATCACCTGCCTTACCAAAGCAGAATCATCTATAACTAAGACTGTTATTGATTTCGCATTTCGCATTGAATTCTTTGGTTACTTAACATTCATTCCTGTTTCTGATAAACAGTAGGAGAAACTTGCTTAAATTCTTTCAATGACTTAGGCACTGTCTCTGAATGGCCGATGAATAGATACCCGCCTAAATTAAGGGCATCTGAAAATTTGCGCAATAGATACAATCTATCGTTTGGGTCAAAATATATCATTACGTTCCTGCAGAATATAATATCAACCTTTCCATAGGGGAAATATTCAGTGAAAAGGTTTAATCTCCTAAATACTATCTTTTGCCTGACCTCTGGAACAGGCCTTACAAAGAGAGCATCACCATCTCGTTTATACAAAAAATAATCTTTCTTATATTTTGGCTCTATTGACGATATCTCTGAATATGGATAAACCGCCCTAACTGCCTGTTTTAGCATTTTTATAGATATATCTGTTGCATAGATAATAAAATCAAATCCCGGATTTTTTGATTTATATTCCGTTAATAAGATAGATAACGTATAAGGCTCCTGCCCAGAGGAACACCCTGCACTCCATATAGATATATTAGGTTTACGCGACAATAAATCTGGCAATGCGCTGTTGAGCAAAAACTGATAATGCTTTGGTTCCCTGAAAAAGTCTGTTTTATTGGTGGTTATCGCATCTATCAAGATAAGTATATCCTTGCGGGTTGGGTTATTGAGTATGAGGTCTAAATATGGCTCTAATGAGTTAAAGCCATAAAACCGCATAGCAACACGGCTGAGCCTTGTAATCAAGAGGTTTTTCTTTGAGTCATTAATGCATATGCCTGTTAACTTTTTTATAAGAAGCGCTGCTTTCTCTAATTTATAATCAAAAGTTGTTTTATTTATAAGATTAATCATTTTTCTCTACCCCTTCCTCTTTATTCTGGGGAAGAGATATGGTTAACAATTCCTCAGATGAAAAGACCTTGTCTATATCAAGGATTATTACAAAAGAATCCCCTTCATTGCCCATCGCCTTTATAAAGTCTGGCTTTAGGTGCATTCCGATATCAGGAGGCTCAGAGAGCCTTTCTGGTTCAAATGTAACCACCTCTTTTACAGAATCAACCAATGCGCCAATAATGGTCTTTCCACCAGTGCTGCCTGTATCTACCTCAACGATGATGATGCAGGTATTGACCGTGATCTCGCCTTTGGGCATACCAAATTTCAGGCGCATATCTATTACAGGAATAACCATACCCCTTAAATTTATTGCACCTAACATAAATTCAGGCATATGCGGCACATTTGTAATACGGCTGTATTCTATTACCTCTCTTACCTTTGTGATATCTATGGCAAAGATATCATCCTGCAGGCAAAAGGTTAACACCTGCAATGAATCTTCTCTACTTAAGTCTTCTTCCATATCCTTCTCCTTAACCATTACTGAAGCCGTTTAAACTCTATATCCAAATCATCCATATCACTTACGTATTCCTTATCCAAAGACGCGCCTGCTTCTTCGTAGTCTTCGTTTCCCGCAGGTTCAAAACTCCTTTTCTTTGCTCCGATTATAGCTGGGGTGCGCCGAAATCCCCTATGAGATTCCATTGATAATTTAAAAAATGCTATCTCTCGCGATAACTCCTCTGCGCTGCTTGATAATGCCTCTGCCATAGAGGAAAGCTCTTGGGCAGCGGCTGCGTTTTGCTGGATAACCTGATCCAATTGCTGTATAGCTATGTTTATCTGTTCTGCACCCGTGCGCTGTTCATTGCTGGCTGCGCTTATTTCTTGGACTAACTCTGCTGTCTTTTCTATATCCGGCAGTATCGTATCTAACATCTGGCCGCTCTTTTCTGCTATTACAACACTGTTTGCAGAGACCTCATTTATCTCAGCGGCTGCGGCCTGGCTCCTTTCAGCTAACTTGCGCACCTCAGCGGCAACAACTGCAAAGCCCTTTCCTGCATCTCCTGCGCGCGCTGCCTCTATCGCAGCATTTAAAGCCAATAGGTTTGTCTGGCGGGCGATTTCTTCTATCACTGATATCTTCTCTGCTATTTCCTTCATTGCCTTTACTGTCTCGTCAACTGCCTTTTTGCCTTCTCTTGCATCCTGAGCAGACTTCATTGCTATCTTCTCTGTTTGCATGGCATTGTCAGCGTTCTGGGCGATGTTTGACACCATCTCTTCAACAGCAGAGGATGCCTCTTGGACAGAGGATGCCTGCTCTGTTGCGCCTTGAGCTAACTTCTCAGCATTCTCAAGCAATCTCTTGCTGTTTTCAGAGACGTCGTCTATTGATATCTTTACGTTTGATATAATATCCCTCAATCTCTCACCTATCTTTTTCAAAGAAAGCGCTAATTCCCCTATCTCATCTTTTCCATCAGGATCCATGTCAATCGTAAGATCGCCATTCTGCAGCCCTTCAGAGAAATCAACTCCTTTTTTGATAGATGACAATATTGGCAAAAGAATCAATAGGGACAAACCTATGCCAAAGATAAATGCCAACACAGTAATAAATAATGTAAGCGATGCATAGAAATGGGTTATCTTTACCATCTTTTTATCTAACTTTTTATTCTCATAATTAACGTCTTTGAGTATATTGCCAAAATGGGTTCGTATAGCATTAAATACGTTTTTCGTCTCTTCTTCGTAGGATTTTAATGCCTTGTTATAGTCGTGGATGGCCCTGAAATAATCATTTTCAACCACGTTTATACTATCTAAAGTGCTTTTTAAAACAGGATAAAGCTTTGAATTGTAAAACAACAATGCCTCATTATCCTCTGCGCTACTGGCCTCTGCAGTAAAAAGTGGGACAAGCTCTGATAAGGAAATGAGGTTGCTTTTTATATTCTCTATTGATGGCTTTGTATCTGGTAATTTCTCCCCTAACTCCTTCCACCAGTCTGCCTTTGATAATGACTTTAACTCTGATATGCTTGCAGAAAAATCACTTCGCCTGCCAATAATAGATAATAGGAGCTCATTATTCAACGACAACAGGGCTGGTTTTAGAGAAGTAAACCCCTTTTGCGCCTCTGGAGAAAAGGTGATTATCATCTTTTGTATAGTTTTCGCTGACCTATGCAATTTCTCATGCGGTCCTTTTATCTGGTCAAGTTCTGATTTTATAAACGGAAATACATCTATGAATCTTTTTACCTCGTCACTGTTAAGCCATTTTCCAAATGCGCACTTGCTGGGGTCCATCTGGATATCAGAAAAGTTATTATTCCCATTTACAATATGCTCAAGCAGATTTTTTATCCAAAGGATATGGTCTTTTTCCCTTTCAATTAACGTCTCTGAAAGCTCTGCGGCCACCATTTTTTTGTGCATTACTGTCTTTAATGCATTGGACATAAACACTGGAAGCGTTGAGAGGCACAACATCATCAAAAGTAAAATACCTACCAACAAAGAAAATTTAAATTTTAGACTGACATCTCTAAGACTCATACTCCCCCCTTTGTTTTTAACACATCAACAGACATAAGAGCGCTTACATCCAATATCAAGGCAATATCGCCATTTCCAAGTATGGTTACCCCAGATATATCTGGTATCTTTTCGTATGCCCCGCCTAAGTTTTTTATAACTGTCTGGTGTTCTCCTATAACTGAGTCAACTATTATTCCCAATTTTTTCCCGTTTTCTTCCACAACCACCATCATCTCAACATCTGGTGTTCTTCCATGAATAGAAAACCTGTCACGCAACCTTATAAATGGAATTGCCTCTCCCCTTATGTCAATAACGTCAGCAGAAAATATAGACAAATCATGCGTTGATACCTGCACGCACTCAAGTATATAAGGAAGGGGAATAACAAATGTGCTATCGCCTGTCTTTATCAAAAGCCCGTCTATAATTGCAAGGGTAAGGGGCAGTCTAAGAATTATTGTTGTCCCCTTGCCTATTTGTGTATCAATCTCTATATTTCCCCTTAAAGATTCAATATTTCTCTTGACCACATCCATGCCAACGCCTCGGCCGGATATCTTAGATACATTTTCGGAAGTTGAAAATCCTGGACTAAATATGCAATCTAAGATCTCCTTATCTGTATAATCCTGCCCCCTGGTTAACAATCCTTTTTCCTCTGCTTTTTTTCTTATCTTCTCTATATCTATTCCCTTGCCATCATCACTAATAGAGATGATAACATCTGCGCCAGAGTATTTGGCAGAGAGGGAAATTGTACCGTATTCAGATTTGCCGCGCGCCTTTCTCTCTCCCGGAGGCTCTATCCCGTGGTCTATGCTATTTCTTATAATATGCACAAGTGGGTCATTCAATAGCTCTATGACATTTTTATCAAGTTCTGTATCTTCACCACTCATCTCCAAAACTACCTTTTTCCCGATATCTGATGATAATTCGCGAACAAGGCGCTTAAATTTTGAAAATAGCGTTCCAATAGGAACCATACGCAGGCCCATAGTATTATCCCTCATATCCCATGCCAATCGTTCTACTTCCTCAGCTATTCGCAATAAATCATCGCTTCCCTTTGATATAGCAAATTGAGTGAGTTTTGACTGCAATGTTACCAATTCTCCAACAAGGTCAACCAATCTATCCAACTTCTCAGCCGAGACACGAATAGAGGCCTTTGCAGCTACCTGTCTCTTTTTCTGATTTGTCTTTCTTATATGCTCCTGCTCTGCAAATGCCGACTCAACCATATCCGGATGGGCAAGCCCCCTTTCAACCATTACCTGGCCTATTAATTTTCTATCCTTAAACAGCCTGTTTAACTCCTCAGGCTCTATATCGCCCCTTTCTATCAAGATCTGGCCTATTCTCTTACACTCAAATTCAGAATCATCATCCATGTCAACTTCATCTATAATGCTGATATCTATAACACTGTCTTCTTCAACAAATATAAATACATCCCTTATTGCCTCTTCTGTTTTATTGGTAGTAATAATGATATCCCACGAAACATATATAAGTTCGGGATTTATTTCCTCCAAATTTGGGATATCAAAAGTATGGGCAACTACTGTGCTGGTTCCAAGATCCGTTAACTCTTGTATAATAAAACTTACATTCACTCCTCTCCGGGTTATGTCTTGGTTCGGCTTAAATCTTATCCTATAGATACGTTCTGACGATAAATCACTTTTCTTAGATTGTTTCTTGGTTAAAGAAATATATGGTTTACTTTCGTTTTCCGTAGGCAATAATTTCCTTTTGCCTTCAGCCAATAGTTGAAAATCGTCCAATATTTTGGCTATCCTAACATCAGAGATACCTAAAGACTTATCCGAAAGCATTAACTTTATCTGGTCGCACGCGGCCAACGATAGGTCTATAAGGTGGCTGGTAAGCCGCATTTTGCCTGAACGCAATCTATCATATACATCCTCTATCTTATGCGTAAATTCAGAGATAGCATCAAATCCAAACATCGCGCTTGAACCCTTTAGGGTGTGCATTATGCGAAAGACCTTTGCTATGAGGTTTTCATCCTCTGGATTCTCCTCTAATTCCATTAGAGATGCCTCAAGCTCCTCAAGCATCTCAAGGCTTTCCTGTATGAATAATTCCTCAAAATTTTCCATAGCCTATCCCAAAACCCTTTTCACAACCGATAATAATTGATCCGGGGAAAACGGTTTTACTATCCATGCCGTTGCGCCTGCCTGTTTGCCTTCCTGTTTCTTTCCCTCTTGAGACTCTGTTGTAAGCATAACAATGGGTGTAAACTTATACTCTTGCATTGCCCGCAGGTCGCGGATCATAGAGATGCCATCCTTTACCGGCATATTTAAGTCGGTAATAACCATATCCACTTTATTCGTCTTTGCCTTATTTGCGCCTTCCTCTCCATTAGATGCCTCTATTACTTCATAACCTGCGTTTTTTAACGTAAATGCGACCAATTGTCTGACGCTAAGCGCATCATCTACTATTAACAGTTTCTTTGCCATCGCTAAACTCCTTTACCCATACACATTCATGTCCCCTACCCACAACACAACTAATAGCCCTCTTCCAGCCAAGGATAACCGCCTTTTCCCTAACCTTTTCAGGGAAAGGGTGTTTTACTTCTAATTCAAACCCCTTGCTTATTCCTGAACGGTGCAACGCGCAAATAAGCTGAAAAAAACTCACATCAACATCTTCCACTTCCTTTATCTCTAAATAAACAGGCAGCTCTGTATTTAAGGCAGATAGCATTGCCCCTTTTAATTTAGAGGCATTTCCCATTGTCAAATCTCCCGAAATAATTAGATTAACCTTATCCTGGTTCTTTTTTAAATCAAATATAAGCTCACCCATATCAAAACCACTCTATGTTATCTGTTGCCGTTATCTCTACTGAATCGTTTTTGCTTACGATACGCTCCCTTTCCATAGTATAAAATTTCTCTATCTCATCCATGATGTTGCCAATACAGCGGCTTAGTTCATCCCTTTTAACAGCATCGCTAAACTCGTCTATCTCCTTTTTTATAAGATTAAGCCCTTCTATGACATGTTCCATGCGCTGCCTTGTTATGTCTTGAAATTGCATAGAGGTAATTATTTGGTTTATGCCATTGGTAATCTCTCTGGAAGAATTTTCCAAGATGGATAAATCATCGCTTGCCTTTTTTACTGTATCGTCCAACGCGCCTAACGTATCGCTTACAATAGAAGAGGCCTCTATGTTAAGCTCTTTGCCCTTTTCTACCCTTTGCTTTATGTTCTCGTGAATATTATGGATATCTGCCTCTATCTTGCTAATCATATCCCTTATCGCAACTGCTGTGTTATTGGATTTATCAGATAGCTTCCTCACCTCTTCTGCAACAACTGCAAATCCCCTTCCAGCCTCCCCTGCGCGCGCTGCCTCTATTGCCGCATTTAAGGCAAGAAGTGTTGTCTGCTCAGCAACGTATTCTATCTCTTCAACACCTAACTTTATCCTGTCCATATCTTCCAAGACAACATTGACATCTGAGAGGGTATTTTGCGTCTCAATAACAACGTCTTCCAGGTCAGATAAGACTTTGCGCATTACATCTTCGGTCTTATTAATGAGGCCAAGAGAACTGCTTCCTGAAAACTTATCAAATATCTTTGCTGCCAATTCTGTTTGCTTGCCTGATTCAATAGCCAAGGCAGAAAATGACTCATTTGCAGAAACAACCGCAGATTCTATAGTGGCAACCGTATCCTCTATCTGGCGGGAGAATGTATCAAATGGCCTTTCTAATGAGGACAAAAAGGAAAATATAAATTCTTTATACTCCTCCACCTGCTTTTTGCAATCTAACTTTACAGATTCTAATTCGGCCTCGTATTTATTTTTTAATTTAGAAGACGTGTATAATACGCAACCAATAGAGGCCAAGACTGTGATAGCTATCCACAGCAAAAAAATACCCCCCTCCTTTTTTAAAATCAATCTCGCCTACTAAAACAACTCCCTATATTCCGTTGGGGAAATTCCATTCATAGACTTAAACGCGCGCGAAAATGCCTCTGAAGAAGAATACCCAAGCTCACTGGCTATCTCCTGAATAGTAAGATGGCTCATAGCAAGTAAATCCCTTGCCCTTTCCATACGCAACTCATTTTTCATCTCTATAAAGCTCTTTCCATATCTCTCTTTAAAAGCCCTGCTTATATATTTTGGACTCATGTTAATCCTCGTGCCAAGCCTGTTTAAGTCTATGCCAACACCGTTATTTCTCTTTAACATATCGTAAACCATACCAAGCTTGTCTTTATCGCCAATGTCATTTAAATAGCGGTTGAATATATCCCGAACTGCTCCCACGGAAAAGGGCTTGTCAATATAATCATTTGCACCAAAACGCATAGCATCTACTACTGTGTTTTTATCTCCATAGCCAGTGCAGATAACAATTGGGAGTAATGGATCTATATTTCTGGCCTCTCTTAATACCTGTATTCCATTTATACCCGGCATTACTATATCTAATACAAACAAGCCGATATCTTTGCGCTCTCTTAAATAATCAAGGGCAATAAAAGGAGATGTCGTGGTAAGGAAACGATGTTCCGGAAAGGACAATTTAAACGTCTCGTGTATCCTCTCATCATCGTCTAATACCAATATGCATTTACTGCGAGTCTTTACTGTCATATGTGATTTTATTATAGAAAAAAACAAGAAAAATAGAATGATAGTTTTCCCAATTCTTATGATATTTTTCCACTTTCGAGGCAGCGATTCGGAATTTTTATGAAGAATGTGGTGCCGGTTTCTTCATCTGTCTCAAAAAAGATTTCACCGCCATGGGCATTTACCAAGTTATAGACAATAGTAAGGCCTATTCCTCTTCTCCTATATATGCCATCCTCACTTTTTCCACTAACAAATGGCTCAAACGCCCTTGATCTTATAGGCTCAGGGATCCCTGGTCCAGTATCCTTTATCTCGATAACAGTAAACTTGCCATCTACATATGCCTTTACGTGTATCTCTCCCTTATCGCCCATGGCCTCTATTGCATTTAGTATCACATTATAAAGGCATAGCGCAAATTTATCCTTATCAATGCATATCGTTAAGTAATCTGAACATTCCACAAACAAAGAAATATCCTTATTAAACACCATCATTGAAAAACGATTAACGACATCATATAAAAACGGAGCCAAGTTTACATTCTCTCTATGGAGCAATATCTTATTGCCTAATAAGGAAAGCTCTGACAAAAGCGATTCGCAGTCAATCACCTCTTTCAATGCGATATTGCCAAGCTTGTTTACAAATTCACTGCCATCGCATCTATTGGGTAATCCCTCTAAAAACGCCTTTACGGGAACCAATTTATTTTTTATCTCGTGCCGTATCCATGCAACCGCATTTCCAACTGCCCATATATTTGACCTGCAGCGATACTTCTTTATCTCATCAACCATGCGGTTTACGTACTCAGCTAAGACCCCTATCTCATCATCTCTTTTGATATCCAGTTTGCCTTCAAAATCTCCTTTTGAAATCCTCTCTATAAAAGGATAGATCTGGTGCAGATCTCCTAACATCCTCTTAGATAAAATATACGAAATAGATAAAAATACTATCACCAAAATAACAAGCATCACCCACCCCCAGACAAAACCAATCAGAAAATATACTGGCCGAGAAGATGCCTTAAATTTTGCCATCGCAGTAAAACCAAACCTATCCTGTGAAGGGATAAATTGCATCTGTTTTAGTTTTTCGCTATCAATAATATTTTTCTTTGTGCTAATCACTGTGCTTAACTTGGGAGAAAAGATAAGATGGCCACTGCGGTCTATTACATATATATCAAATTTATCCATAGGAATATTTTGAGAGAGTTTATTCCACAAATTATAAACAGGCAATACCGAAATTAGCTGCTCACCTGAGAAACTATGTGTAATTATCATTGCATTTTCCTTTATCTCATTTATAAACTTAACATCCGATACTGTGTTATTTTCTTTAGGAAGGTATTTATCCCAATTAATATCGTAACAATTTGAGCAGATATGGGTATTGTTCCTGAGAAAACATATTGTCTTTAGTTCTGGATGAAAAGAATTTAGAGAAACAAGCAATCTATGTATTTCATCTTTATCCCTAACAATACCATGTTCTATCAGATTAACAATAAATTCAAGGTCTTCTATGTAAACACTTAATAAAAAATTCAGTTCCTCATTTACCTTTTTGGCTGCGTGGAATGCACCAAAAACAGCAACCCTTTTAAAGGTAGAATAATATATATAAGATAGGACAGCTATATTAGAGATGCCTGCAATAAATACGATAATAGAAAAGACTAATGCTATGCGCTTCCACAATAATTTAGATTGTTTCGACCAGACCATAACAAATTTTTAGCTTTTTTCTTTGTCGCACAACGAGTTCCATTATATCACAAATCCCCAATACATAATCCAAGCTAAATTTGTCTTGCAAATTACGAGATTTGTTTGTATTATAGTTTTGAACTATAGTTCAAAACTGGGTAAGAAGATGAGCAGACCTAAAAAAGACAGGATAGTCAGCAGTCCACCGATAGTAAGGGTCTTTAAGCCCCAAGGGATCCCTATAAGGGCCTTGGGGGTGTTGAGGATGACCTTGGACGAGTGCGAGGCGATGAGGCTGGTGGACCTGTGTGGACTGAGCCACGAGGAGGCAGCGGAGAGGATGGGGATATCCCGGCCCACGCTCACGAGACTGCTTGCCAGTGCCCACGAGAAAATGGCCAAGGCCCTGGTTGAGGGCTGGGCCTTGGCGGTAGAGAAGGGGCCGGTAAGCCTGCAGTCCGAGAGATTTTTCTGCGAGGATTGCGACTCTACCTGGACCGCAAAGGACAGCCAGAGCTGTCCGGAGTGCGGATCTACTCACCTCTCGGTATGGGGAGGTGGATTTGGTCGAAGGCACAGGAGAAGAGGAAGGTATTAAGAGGAGGTGATATTATGCCTTGGGGAGACGGAACCGGACCGATGGGCTTGGGCCCAAGGACTGGACGGGGACTTGGGTCCTGCGCTGGCGCGGGTATCCCGGGTCTTGTGCGGGGGAGAGGCCTTGGACGCGGTTGGGGTAGAGGTATGGGCTGGCAGTGGTTTTGGAGTAGCGCTTCCGCACCCATGTCTGAGGAAAAGCGAAAGGAGATCCTTCGGGCCCAACTTTCTGCCCTGGACGCCCAGAGGGAGCGACTGAGGAGACAACTCGAGGAGGATCAAGGATGAGGATAGCAGTACCTGTCTCTGCCCCGAGCAAGGAGGCCTTGATGGACGAGAAGTTCGGTCGGGCCCAGTGGTTTCTGATATACGATTCGAAGTCAGGCCGCTACGAGGTGGTGGAAAACCCCGGGTTTGAAGCCTCCAGCGGCGCAGGATCCGCAGCGGTCCAGACCCTTAGGGATCGTTCAGTGGATGTGCTTCTGGCAGGCAACATCGGGCCCAAGGCCAAGGACCTATTGGCCATGGCAGGAATAAAGGCCTATGAGGATTACTCTGGCAGAGGCGAGGAGGTAATCAGGCAGTTCCTGAGCGCGCAAGGGGGCCAGTAAGGTTGGCTGTCAGGATCGCTGTTGCAGGAGGGAAAGGAGGCACGGGTAAGACCACCTTGGCGGTGGGGCTGGCCCGTGCCTTTCTCTCTACAGGGGAAAAGGTCTCTTTACTGGATCTGGATGTAGAGGAACCTAACTCCCATCTCTTTCTGAGCGATCTTAGAGAGGTCAATCGGAGGCAGGTAATTTCCTCCCTGCCGGCCGTGATAACAGAGCACTGCGTAGCCTGTGGCAGGTGTAAGGAATTTTGTCACTTTAATGCGATTGTCGTATTCGATAAGGCAACTGTATTGGAAGAGTTTTGCCATCGCTGTGGGGGATGCGTATTGGTCTGTCCGGAGAGGGCGATCGTAGAGAAAGAGGTAGTGATAGGGGAGGTAATTAAGGCGGTGGGCAGGGGTCTGGAATTGGTGAGCGGGTGGCTCGAGGTTGGGCAGGCCAATCCTGGTCCGGTCATCAGGGAGGTAAAGGCGGAACAGGTAGCTGGGGATTGGGTTGTACTGGATTGTCCACCCGGCAGTGGTTGTGCCTTTGTGGAGTCTGTAGAGGGGGCGGATCTCCTTCTGGGCGTGGTTGAGGATACCCCGTTTGGTGCCCACGACTTTCGCAAGGTAGTACAGGTGGCAAGGAATGCGGGTATGAGGATCTTTGCTGTGATAAACAGATACGGTATGGGCAATGGAGACGGTGTAAAGGTGTGCGAAGAAGAGGAAATAGAAATATTGGCTAAAGTACCTTTCAGTGAGGCGGCACACAGGGCCTTGGCCCAAGGGGGCGATCCTTATTCGGTCTCCCCAGACCTAAAAGGGATATTGGACTGGATTCGAGATGCATTGCTGGAGAGATTGGAAAGATGAGGCCGAAGGAGATAGTAGTTGTTAGCGGGAAGGGAGGCACCGGCAAGACGCTGATTACCGCCCTCTTGGCCTCTGCATCTGAGACAAAGGTAATCTGCGACTGCGATGTGGAGGCTGCCAACCTTCACCTCCTGCTAAAACCAGAGGAGGTCTCTTCTCAGCGAGTTCGTTTGGGTATGGTGGCCCGAGTGGATACCGGTGCCTGTAAGGGATGTGGCAGGTGCTGGAAGACCTGCAGGTTTTCCGCGATAGAAGAAAGAAATAGTAGGGCCTATGTGATTCCAGAACTGTGTGAGGGCTGTGGGGTCTGTGCCTTGGTGTGTCCTAGGCCTGCGATAGAGATGGTAGAGGAGGAGACCGGGGATGTCTTATTTGGCCAGAGCGAATGGGGAGAGATCCTCTACGCGGAACTCCTGCCGGGACGAGGGAGTTCCGGGCGTCTGGTAAGCGAGTTGAAGGGAAGGGCCCGAAAGAGGGCAATGGCCTTGGGATGCAGTTGGCTGTTGGTGGACGGCCCGCCGGGATTGGGGTGTCCGGTGATATCCGCTGTCTCTGGTGCAGATGTGGTGGTATTGGTGGTGGAGGCCTCCCTTTCCGGGATATCCGATGCCCAGAGGTTGCTCCCTCTACTTCGTAGGTTTGATGTAGACATCCTTGGGGTGGCGAATAAGTGCGGGATCTCTGAGGATTTAGACAGACAACTAGAAGGTTGGCTCGAAGAAGAATCTATACCTCTGGTGGTCAAAATCCCCTTTAGCCCTGACATAGCCCGCCTTTATGGCAATGCGATTCCACCTAAGGATCTCGTGGATATTTCTGCCTTAGCAAACAGAATACAATAGCATTTTATCAAGCATGGAGAAAGAAGAATAAAGCACGAAGGATTTTTGTTTACTGGGATATTTCTCTTTCTTAATAAAAAAATTCCTCCATTCTCCATGCTCCATTCTTCATTCTTAATACCAATCCCCTATTGCATAATTTGGGATTAAATCACGCGTTCCAGTCTTAGCATATCCCTATAGCCCTGACGCCGCCTTACTAGGTGCACCTTATCTCCATCAACCAGGACTTCTGCCGGCAGGGGACGGGAGTTATAGTTGCTTGCCATAACAAACCCATAGGCACCCGCGCTGAACACCGCCAGCAGCTCGCCAGGACCGACTATCGGCAGCCTTCTATCCTTTGCAAAGAAATCACCTGACTCACACACAGGACCCACCACATCGCATACAAACTCCTCTTGGGAAACAGGGGCAACCGGCCATATCCTGTGATAGGCCTTATAAAGGGATGGCCTTATCAGGTCATTCATCGCACCGTCCACAATCACGAAGTTTTTCGCTGGCGTCTTTTTCACATAAATAACCCTGCACACAAATATCCCAGAGTTACCGGCAATAAACCTGCCTGGTTCCATTATCAACTTAAGCCCAAGCCGTTTTACATAAGGGCTGACGCGTTTTGCAAACACTTCTGGAGAATCCACCTTCTCATCATTATAGGTAATTCCAAGCCCGCCACCGATATTTATATACTTCAGCCCCGCATCGTATTTCTTTGAAACCAATTTAATAAACCTCTCCACCTTCTTTAGTGCCTGGGCATAGGGACGGGTATCTACTATCTGCGAACCTATATGTATGTGTATCCCGATTATCTTGACATTTTTATACTGCTTTTGCCGCGCAAATATCTGCTCTGCGGTATATAAATCTATGCCAAACTTATTCTCCTTCTTGGCAGTAGTAATATAATCGTGCGTCCGCGCATCTACGTCGGGATTTATCCGCAGGGCAACCCTGGCCTTCTTCTTCATCCTTGCGGCAACCGCATCTATCAATTCCAGCTCAGCCTCAGACTCAACATTAAACATCAATATCCCCCATTCAAGGGCCATCTTTATGTCTTCTCGTCTTTTGCCAACCCCTGCATAAACGCATTTATTGGCAGAGCCACCCACCTGCATAGCCCGGTATATCTCCCCGCCAGAGACCACATCAAAGCCAGCCCCTGCCTTCTTTAGTGTGTTTAGGACTGAAAGATTTGAATTGGCCTTTATTGAATAACATATAAGCGGCTTTAGCCCTTCTCTGTCAAATGCATCCTTAAGCGCCTTAAACCTGTATAAAAAACTTGCCTTGCTATATATATAGAGAGGCGTGCCAAAACGCCTGACTATCTCTTTTACCGGCACAGATTCACAATAGAGCTGGCCGTCTTTGTACTCAAAAAATTCTCGCATATTTTCTCCCTCTCTTAGTCTTCCTCTTCTTCAAATACCTCCTCCCAGAAGGCAATCTGTCTTTTCACTGACTCTGGCGAAGTGGAATTAAACGTCTTCTTTGCCTCAACACTGCGCTCTGGAGAGAAAAACTTCTTCCAATCCTCGTCGGAAAAATTAAAATCGCCAAGCACTAATTCCCTTTCATCCTTACTCAATTCAGACAACCTTTTGCCCTTTTCCTCGCTCATCAAAACCAACTGGCCGACCTTGTGGTGGGCGTCTTTCCAACTCATACCATTCAGGATAAGGGCCTCCATAATATCGGTTGCATACAGGAAATCATTGGATAGGGCCTCCTCTAATTTCTCCTTATTCCATGATATCCCCTCAACAAGGTCGGTTAATATCTCTACACACAAATGCAACGTCTCATTACAGCCCAACAATACTGCCTTATCCTCCTGCATATCGCGATTATACGCGGTTGGCAGGCCCTTCATAAGGATAAAGAAAGAATTCAATGCCCCAATCACATGGGCAGAGCGGCCCCTGATAAGCTCAAGCACGTCTGGAT
>JALVWL010000031.1 GCA_027034965.1 Candidatus Omnitrophota bacterium | reverse complement strand
GCCTTGAAGAATTGTCTTATCAGCCTGATGGTCTATAGGGTCGTCAGGTTGCGCTGGACAGAGGAGGTTTTTATGGTTGAAGGTTTATATGGTAGAAAGCTGGGTATGACCCAGATATTCGATGAGAACGGCAGGCTTTTGCCTGTTACAGTGATAGAGATATTTCCTGCCCAGGTCCTAGCAGTCAAAAAGTTTCCTTCTGGAAAAGTCAATGTTCAGATAGCCTTTGGCGAGACAAAGGAAAAGCATATCTCAAAGCCAGTCCTTGGGATATTTAAGAAATTAGGATTAGAGCCTAAGAGGTACATAAAAGAAGTAGCCTTGAAAGGCGATAGCGAGCCAGAGGTCGGCCAGGAGATTTCAATAGATTTATTTGAAGAAGTAAAGAAAGTTGACGTTATAGGCCGCTCTAAAGGCCGTGGTTTCCAGGGCGGTGTTAAGCGTTGGGGGTGGTCTGGTGGGCCAGATACACACGGTTCTATGTCACACAGGGTAATCGGTTCCCTTGGCCCAGGCACCTATCCTGGACGGGTTATCAAGGGTAGACACTTGCCCGGTCATATGGGGAATGAGCGGGTAACAGTGCAGAATCTAAAGGTGCTGCAGATAGATAAGGACAACAATGTCCTTATCATAAAGGGTTCTGTGCCTGGTGCGATTAAGTCTATGGTATTTGTTCGCAAGGCCAAAAAGGCATAATTGACCTGGGAAGGAGAGGTGTTGAGATGGATATAGAGATAAAAGATATACAAGGAACACCACAAGGGAAAAAGACAGTAAATATATCAGAAATACCTGTAAAAGGAACAGGGAATAATTCTCTCTATTTTTATGTCAAGGCCTACCTTGCAAATCAGAGGGCAGGCACTGCATCTACCAAGACCAGAGGAGAGGTCTCTGGCGGAGGCAGGAAGCCCTGGAGGCAGAAAGGTACAGGACGCGCGAGGGTTGGTTCTATAAGGTCGCCTCTCTGGCGAGGCGGAGGTATAACTTTTGGGCCCAAGCCAAGGGATTTTAGTGAAAAGGTATCGCGTTCCTTGAGGCTTTCTGCCTATAGAGCCGCTTTAAAGAAGGCAATAGAAAGTGAAAAGGTGACAATCATTAAGGATCTGGATGCTGACTCCATCAAAACAAAGGAGTTTTATAACAGGCTTGTTTCTTTGGGGGTAAAACCGGGTGTTGATAATTGTCTTATCGTTGTTAATCAGATAAGCAATAATCTTTATCTTTCCTCCCGAAATATTCCTGACCTATGGGTGATTCTTGCAAAGGACGTTAATCCCTATGACCTGTTATGGGCAGAGAAAATATTAGTGGATGAAGAGGCATGGGATGTGCTCTGGAACAGAATTCAAAAGAAAGGGATTGACAAATGAAAACAAAATACGATATAATCAAATTCTTATACCAATCAGAGAAGGCGGTAGCTCAGGAAGGCTACAATAAGTATACTTTTGTCGTGCCTAAAAGTGTCAACAAGATAGAAATTCGCAACGCAGTGGAAGAGATATTTAACGTAAAGGTAAAGCAGGTCAATACAATGATTATGCCAGGAAAGCCTAAAAGGCTGAGGTTTGGCCAGGAAGGTCATACCGGTGAATGGAAAAAGGCAATAGTTACTTTAGAGAAAGGACATAAGATAGAAACAGGAAGTTGATTATGGGAATAAAGAGATTTAGGCCAGTTACTCCGTCAAGGCGCTGGATGACGGGATATACGTTTGAAGAGATAACAAAGACAGAGCCAGAGAAGTCTTTGCTTGCTCCTTTAAAAAAGACCGGTGGTAGAAACGTCTATGGCCGTATTACGATGAGGCATAGAGGAGGCGGGCATAAGAGGAGATATAGGATAATAGATTTCAAGAGAAATAAGTTTGATATCCCTGCAACGGTTGTATCTATAGAATATGACCCAAACAGAACAGCAAGGATTGCCTTGCTTGAATACGAAGACGGAGAAAAGAGATATATCATAGCCCCTGTTGGCCTTAGGGTAGGTGATACTGTTGTTAGTTCAAAGACCCAGCCAGTTGAGGTAAAACCTGGCAATGCGATGCCATTGAGGTTTATTCCGCTTGGAACGGTCCTTAATAGTTTGGAGCTATTTCCTGGGAAAGGAGCTCAGGTTGCTCGTTCTGCTGGTTCAAGTGTCCAGCTTATGGCCAAGGAGGGCAAGTATGCCCATGTAAGGATGCCATCAGGAGAGGTAAGGTTGTTCTTGCAGGACTGTATTGCGGTTATTGGTCAGGTAAGCAATCCTGAAAGGGATTCCATCTCTATTGGAAAGGCTGGAAGAAAGCGCTGGCTTGGGCGCAGGCCAATAGTCCGTGGTGTTGCGATGAATCCAATTGATCACCCCCATGGCGGTGGTGAGGGACGCGCTCCTCAGGGCAATCCCCATCCAGTCAGTCCTTGGGGATGGATTACCAAGGGTAAAAAGACGCGCAAGCCTAAGGCATCGGATAGGCTCATTGTTCGCAGGAGAAAGAGCAAGAAATAATTAAGGAGATAGATATGGCACGATCCTTAAAAAAAGGACCATTTGTTGATGCAAAGTTACTAAAAAAGGTAATGAAGGCAAAGGAGACAGGTGATAGATCTCCTATAAAGACCTGGTCGCGCAGGTCTGATATAGTGCCTGAATTTGTTGGGCATACGTTTTCTGTTTACGATGGACACAAGTTTGTATCAGTCTATGTTACAGAAAATATGGTTGGTCATAAATTAGGTGAGTTTGTCCCTACGCGTAAGTTTATAAATCACGGCGGTGTGAAGGCCAAGAAGGCAATGGCCAAGAAGTAAAGAGAGGTTTTGAGATGGTTGCAAGTGCAAGGGCAAAATATGTGAGAATATCACCTCGAAAATTAAGGTATGTAGCAGATACATTGCGCAATAAAAGCATACTTGAAGCAGAGCAGATATTGCTTGGGATAAACAAAAGAGGTAAATATCCTGTATATAAAGTAATAAAATCAGCAGTGAGCAACGCACTTCAAAAAAATATCCCATTAGAAGCCCTTTATATATCAAAGATAGCTGTTGATCCAGGTCCTATATGGAAAAGGTATCGTGCAGGGACTATGGGCAGGGCAATGCCGATAAGGAAGAGGACATCTCATATCACAGTAGAGTTAGACGTGCGTTATCCTGAGATGCCGGTTTCCTCACAGGATATAGTTGTCGAGGATGTAGAGAATACAGAACAACAAGAACAAGGAGAAAAGGAATAGTATGGGACAGAAGGTACATCCATTTGTATTAAGGGTTGGTTACATTAAAGATTGGCGTTCGCGCTGGTTTGCAAAAGGCGATGCATTCGTTAAATACGTTATAGAGGACAGGAAGATACGGGATTATATTCGCAAGAAACTGCGTCATGCAGCAGTGAGTAGGGTTGAGATAGAGAGATATGGTGAGAATAATCTGAAGGTAATCATCTATACCGCAAGACCAGGTGTGATTATAGGTAGAAAAGGCGCAGAGATAGAGAAATTGCGCACAGAGCTTGAAAAGATAGCCCCTGATGAGGAGATAAAGATAGATACCGAAGAGGTAAGCGTGCCAGAAGTGGATTCGCAGATAGTAGGGGATAATATTGCCTATCAGATAGAAAAGAGGATTCCCTATAAACGCGCAGTAAAAAGGGCAATAGAGCAGGCAATGCAGGCAGGTGCAGAGGGTATAAAGATAGAGATAGGCGGCAGGTTAGGAGGAGCCGAGATAGCAAGGACAGAGAAATACAGAGCAGGCAAGGTCCCTTTGTCAACCCTCAAAGCAGATATAGATTATTCACTTTCAGAGGCGCAAACGACCTATGGAACAATTGGTATAAAGGTGTGGATATATCATGGCGAGGCAAAGCCATTGAAAGAGATATTTAAAGAGCAGATGGAGATGTTTGTATAAGGAGGATAGATTATGCCACTTATGCCGAGTCGCGTTAAATACAGAAAGCATCAGAGGAGAAAGAGACGCGGGATAGCAACCAGGGGCAGCCGGCTTGTCTTTGGCGAGTTCGGCATAAAGGCATTGGAGAATGCCTGGCTTACCTCTACGCAGATAGAGGCAGCGCGTGTTGCTATTAGTAGAAAGTTAAAGAGAGGCGGAAAGGTCTGGATAAACGTGTTTCCAGATAAGTCTTATTCAAAAAAGCCTGCTGAGACGCGTATGGGTAAGGGAAAGGGCGCACCTGAAGGATGGGTTGCGGTTATCAGAAGAGGAAAAATCTTGTTTGAGATAGCTGGTGTCCCTGAGGACCTTGCAAGAGAGGCTATCAGGACAGCTTCTTATAAACTGCCATTTAAGACAAAGTTCGTAACCAGAAATATGGAGTGATGATATGAAGGCCAGAGATTTAAGGGAAATGGACAATCAGATGCTTCTGGATAAGCTCAATGCCTTAAAGAAGCAGTTGTTTGATATAAGGCTTAAGCACGGTATAACTGGAGCTGATAAGCCGCATTTGTTTAAGTCTATAAAGAGAGATATCGCAAGGATATTGACCATCTTGAATGAGAGGAGACTGCAAACTCAGGAGAAGTAATTATGCGTGAGAGGAAGCGTATTTTAGAAGGGGTTGTTGTCAGT
>JALVWL010000030.1 GCA_027034965.1 Candidatus Omnitrophota bacterium | reverse complement strand
AAGGAGCACGTCCATGAAAATCGACAACATGCTCCATAAACGAAACGCCTTTACCCTTAACAGTCCTTGCTATTATCATCGTAGGCTTTTTCTTCATCTCCTTGGCATGCTCAAATGCAGAAATCAGGTCGCTTATATCATGGCCGTCTATTACCACTGTATTCCATCCAAACGCCTTCCATTTGTCCTCGATAGGTTCTATACTCATCACCTCATCCACACTGCCGTCTATCTGGAATTTGTTGTAGTCAAGTATCGCGCATAGGTTCCCTACATCATAGTGGGCCGCGGCCATAGCCGCCTCCCAGACATTTCCTTCCTGGATCTCGCCATCTCCCAGAAGACAGTATACTCGCTAGCGTATCTTCGAGACCCTTGATGCCAGCGCCATCCCAAGGGCAATAGACAAGCCCTGTCCCAATGAACCTGTGGATATCTCCACACCAGGCGTTTTTCTATCGGCATGCCCCTGGAGCATAGAGCCCAGCCGTCTGAGGGTCCAGAGATGACTTTCCTCAAAATAACCCGCCTTAGATAGGACCGCATAGAGCACCGGACAGGCATGGCCTTTAGAGAGATGAAAACGGTCCCGCTCTGGCCAGGAAGGATTGCAGGGATCGTGACGCATCACGGAAAAATAAAGAGTTGTCAGTATCTCCACTGCTGAAAGGGACCCTCCTGGATGGCCAGAACCCGCCTTTGCCAGCATCTTTATGATAAGGGCCCGCACGTCCCTTGCGATCTCCTTTAATATGTCGACATTCTTAGTGAGTTGAAACATCTAGATATCTCCATCCTCTCCAGGAGTCATATTCACTACATTCAACTCCCCTGCGCTGGTCTCTCTCTCCTGATCATCGGCCTTGTCCTGCGGCAGCATATTAATCACAGATAATATCGCCTCCCTCAATTTACTATCCTCCTTTACCCAGGCAAGGGCAAGTCCCAGATAAGACCTCGCCTGCTCAACCTCACCTTTTTTAAGATAAATCATCGCCAGGTGATAGTATATCTCTGGATCCTCTTTGACTGCTGCGCGTTTTACATAGTCAAGGGCCTTATCCAAGTCTCCTTTTTTAAAATAAAGCCAGCCAAGGCTATCAAGGTATGCCGGCTCCTCAGGAGATATCTTCAAGGCCCTCTCTATCAGCTCCTGCGCTTCATCCAAATTCTTATCCATCTGAACATACAGATATCCGAGATAGTTCAATGCTGCGTCGTGATTCGGGTCCTTTTGTATTGCCATCTTTAAATAGGAAATAGCCGCATTGGGATTGCCCTGTTCCTCGTAGAGTACACCGAGGAGAAAGTACGGCTCTGCATCTAGAATATCCCTATTTGCGGCCTTTTTGAGACAATCCATTGCCTTTGCCCTTTCCCCTTGCTTGAGATAATATTCTCCCAGATAGAGGTATAGCTCTGCATTGTCTGGTGATAAGGCTATAGAGTGCTTGAGAAGGTCTTCATAATACCTATCAGATTCATCTATCTTGTCTTCCTGCAAAAGCAGACGAATAATCCAGAGATAGGCAGTAAGCTCGTCAGGATACCTGGCTATAAGACTCTTCAGGGCATCCTCTGCCTTATCTAGTTCCTCCTTGTAAATATGTATGCTGGCAATTCGATAATAGACCTCAGGCGATGCCTTCTGATCCAGTTTTAAGACCTCGGAATAGAGGGTCAGGGCATTGTCATAGTCCCCTTCTGCCTCCAGGATAGTCCCTAGCAGGAAATACTGATATGCCTTTGCCTTACTGGATATAGTAACTGCAGATGAATATCCAGGCCGTACCACAACCCAAGAAAGTCCAACCACTAAAAAGAGGGCCACCTTCAGAACCAGTCTCATTATACTCCCCTTCAACTGGCCTACTTCTTCTTATGCCTATTTCTCTTTCTCAATTTCTTTCTCTTATGCGTCTTAATCTTTTGTCTTTTTCTCTTTCTTCCACAAGGCATCCTGCTTTCCTCCTCTTTTATAGCATTCTATCGATCTAGCCTTACCATTACAAATCAAGGGATAACCTTATTAAGCGAATATTCTATTATGCCCTCTGCACCGTTCTTTTTCAATTCAGGGATAAGGCGTTTGACCTCTGTCTCCTTGAGCACGGTTTCAACTGCTACCCAGCCCTTTTTACTCAGATGGGATATAGTCGGCTCGTTTAACGCCGGCAATACATTCAAAACCGCATCAAGATTCTCCTCAGCAACATTCAACTTAAGTCCTACCATCCCTTCAGATCCCAGTGCGCCTTTGAGAAGCAATGCAATCTGCTCTATCTTCTCCCTCTTCCAGGGATCCTGCCAGGCATCTTTGTTTGCAATAAATTTGGTTACAGAATAACATATAGTATCGACTATCCTGAGGTTATTCGCCCTCAGACTCCTCCCAGTCTCTGTGAGGTCTACAATAGCATCCACCAGCCCTGTCTTGACCTTTACCTCAGTCGCACCCCAGGAAAACTCCACCTCGGCATTCACACCATTGTCTCTCAAAAACCGCTTTGTAACACTGACCAGCTCAGTAGCTATGCGCCTGCCCTCAAGATCCTTGACCGAGTTTATATCAGAATCATTATCCACTGCAATAACCCAACGCACCTTTGTCTTGGTCTGCTTGGCATACTCAAGCTCGCAAACCTCAACGACATCTACATCATTTTCCAAGACCCAATCATACCCGGTAATCCCACAATCAAGCGCACCATCATAGACATACCTTGCCATCTCCTGAGCCCGCAAAAGCAGAGGTTCTATCTCGTTGTCATCTATATATGGAAAATAAGAACGCGAACCAACAGATATATTAAATCCAGCCTTCTTAAACAGATTAAAAGTCGCTTCCTGCAGGCTACCCTTTGGCAGTCCCAACCTCAAAACTCTCTCCATAATAACAATTCCTCCCTAAAACACTACACCCACAAAAACATAATCCCGAATTATGCATTACAATTCTTTATCTTCTTTATCTTCCATCGCTTGGCTAATCAAACATCTCTTTTCTTATTAATAATCAAGCATGAAGGATGGAGCATGGAGAATGAAGGAAATTTTTTATTAAGAAAGAAAAATATCCCAGCAAATAAAAATCCTTCATGCTTCATTCTCCCTTCTCTATTCTCAAAACTTGAATTGTGGTTTTTAGTTTTGCGTTTTTAGTTTTTAGTTATTTTAATTTGTCCCACAACGGCTTCCATTATATCACAAATTCCTATTGCATAATCTGGGATAATATATCACAAAATTTCCGTTTATCGAAGGACTTTATATTATCCACGATGTTGTTGTACATTAGATTCCATCCGAAGCGGGAACAATTCATCGTCATAAGGAGCCGTTATCGTTAATGCCTCATCCGAAACCGGATGATTGAATTCTATTTTATAAGCATGCAATCCCATCCTCTTAAAACCATCCTTGCGCCCATATTTCCTATCACCTACTATCGGATGACCAATATGCTTCATATGGACCCTTATCTGATGTGTACGACCAGTATGTATCTTTACTTCTAAAAGGCTTGTTCCATCTTTAAGTCTCTGCAATACCCTATATTCCGTAATCGCCTCTCTGGCAGCATCTGAATGCCCTACCCGAAACAATTGCCTACGGAAAGGATGCCTCTCAATCGGCACATCTACCACATCCTCATCAAACTCAAGACTGCCCCATACCCTGGCCAGATATGTCTTCCCTACCTTCCTTTCCTCAAACAACCTCGAAAGGCGATAATGGACATCGTTTCTCTTGGCAATCAGTATAACTCCTGATGTTTCCCTATCAAGCCTATGTACTACCCCGGGCCTGTCCTTTCCACCTATATCAGAGAGATTGGAGCTGCCAAGATAACCAAGGACCGCATTGGCCAGCGTGCCAGAGGCAACCCCAGCACCAGGATGAACCACCATACCCGCAGGCTTGTTTATAGCAAGTATATAGTCATCCTCATAGAGGATGTCCAACTCAACAGATTCAGGTGCAAGTCTGGATTCTGATCTATGACAGGCAGACGTAAAATCATCCGATAACACCAGGTCATCCTCATCCGAGAGCCTATAAGAGGGCTTCACAGACACAGGTCTGCCATCTCTCCTCTTTACCCTGACCATAGAAGCCCTGATAGCCGCCTTTATCTTCTCTCTGGAGACCTCCGGAAAAAGCCGATGGAGAAACACATCCAGCCTTTCTCCGACGCTATTCTCTGGAACCGCTATCTCCTTTTCCATAACAATAAAATAAGACCACAAAAAAACAATCCCAGGGACAACCACTGAGAAAACCTCAATCCCATATAAGTAGGGACAAGATCATATCGGAGGAACTCAATACCAAATCTAAACAACCCATAAAGGATCATATAGAAGCCAACCACCCTGCCATTACCTATACCATAACGCCTCCTAACCAGAATAAGTACGAAAAATATTATCAGCAACCCAGCACTCGATATAAGTTGAGTGGGGATAAGCCTCTGTCCAAGAGAAGGCAGGTAAATGCCCAGTCTATCCGAAGGAAGCCCATAACAGCATCCATTAAAGAAACAGCCAATCCGCCCAATAGAATGGGCAAGGGCTATACACGGAC
>JALVWL010000029.1:2178-4618 GCA_027034965.1 Candidatus Omnitrophota bacterium | reverse complement strand
GCTTAAATCTTAAGAATGAAGAACGGAGCATGGAGAATGAAGGAAATTTTTTATTAAGAATGAAACATATCTCAGTAAATAAGAATCCTCCATGCTTCCTTCTCCCTCCTCCATTCTCAAAACTTGAGTTGTGGTTTTTAGTTTTAACTTTTTAGTTTAACCACATGGTGAATTCTTATCTTTAGGTTTTCCTATTGTCCCACAATGGCTTCCATTATATCACAAATTCCTATCGCATAATTTGGATTTAATGATGAAATAAAAAAAGCGGGCGACGGGATTCGAACCCGCGACGTCGAGCTTGGGAAGCTCGCATTCTGCCAACTGAATTACGCCCGCATCCAACTAGCTATATTCGATTATATATGCATACAAACAGACGTCAAGGAAATCATTTTACTATATTGCTAGCACCATCTCTAGCTAGAGACATTTATCCCTTTTCCTGGATATCGACAATATCAAACCTGTAATTTTCTGTTACTTTGATGATATCGTCGACTTTATCATATATTATAATCTTTATAGGCAGCATAACAGTACGATTTATGTCCACGCTTATCCTGTAACAATAGAATTCAGGGTATCTATCCTTGGGAAAGCTTATATCCAGGGATATCTTATCGTCTGTCTCAGAAAAATTTCTCACATCAAGTTCTAGACCTAAATCCCTAACAAGGCCCAATTGATTAGAAAACATAGCAGTTATATAGTCAAAACCCATATCGTATATGGGGTGAAGACTATTTTTCATTGCCATCTTACTGAGAGGATGGAGTTTTACCTTGAAAAATCTGCGCCATCCAGGTCCTGTTGCAATCAATCTGCCATCATCTTCTGAAGCAGGCCACCAGGCCTGTTGTCCCTTATGGCGTTCGTCCAGCCACTTTAGATGGACTCGTTTAGGCATAGAGCGTATCTCCGCATATATAAGCTCTGGCGACGTATATCTGCCATTTTTAAAGGTTACCTTTTCCATCACAAAAGAATAATATACTAGATTTTCAACCCTCTTTATCATCTCCTCGACAATAGCATCTACTCTATCCTGATAATCAAGCGGTTCCTCAATACATATGGGTAAAACAGAGCTGTTATAGTAACTGCCTGGTATAAAGGCATCCTTGAGCCATACCATAATTGCCAGCCACAGGGATAATATAATGAAAACAACTAATTCAAATCCTGAACACCTCTTGCTCACCGCAGAAACTCCTCTCTTATCTTCTCCCCAGCCAGATCATCCAGACCATAGTCCTCCTGCCACCAGCCCTTATCCAGGCCAAGAGAAATCGCCCAGTCCTGGACCCTCTTGTACTCTTCTATGGTTATCCGCCTGTTTATCTGTTCAATTTTCTCCGCCTTAAAAACAGGCATATATTGGCTCATAAGAGATATAAATATGTCCCTTTCCAGATTCTCCCTTATCCAAGAAAGGGTAGAAAAAGAGCCTGACGCATCTTCAGGCAATACCAGATGACGAATAATAATGCCCTTTAGAATAACACCTTCCTCGCTGTCAAAGATGTAATCGCTCACTTGTCGATGCATTTCAAACACCGCTGCCCTGCAGATATCAGGATAATCAGAGGCAGAAGAAAGCCTGGAGGACCAGTAGGAGGAAGAATACTTCATATCTGGTAGATATATATCGATAATCCCTTCCAGGAGCCTCAATATCTCGAGGCGTGCATAGGCAGAACTATTGTAGACTATTGGTATATTCAATCCCTTAGAAGCTGCAATATCTAACGCAGAGATAATATGGGCGATGTAGTGTTCGGGGGTTACCAGATTGATATTGTGCGCGCCCATTTTCTGAAGTTCCAGCATCATCTCAGCGAGTTCTTCTATAGTATAATTATTGCCTTCCCCGCACTGGGAGAAGGTGTAATTCTGGCAGAACACACACCGAAGAGGACAATTTGAAAAAAATATAGTCCCCGAGCCCCTTTGTCCACTTATAGGAGGCTCTTCGCCCCTATGAAGCATATACCCTGCTATCTTTAATCCGTTATCAGCCCCACATAGCCCTTTTTCTCCGCCTATCCTATCTGCCCCGCACTGCCTGGGACACAACTTACAGGGAGAATAGAACTGCCGTAACTCTTCGGCCACTGACCTTAGTTTACCTATTTTATGGATATGAATATAGGATGGCTTGTATTTATTTTTCATTTTTTTATTATTCTTATTTGAATCTCTTATTTTTCAAGCAAATCTATGTAAGTGGATAGCATTTTATCAAGAGAAAAGATAGATTCAACGCGTTCTCTAGCAAGACGGCCTATCTTAATTCTGGCATCTCTATCGCTATAGAGGCTTAATAATGCCCCTGCTAGATCCTGAGGATTATTGGGATCCACATAGATCCCTGCCCTGCCCAGGGTCTCTCTATTCGGTCCTATATCGCTTGCTATAATGGCCTTACCCGAGGCCA
>JALVWL010000029.1:0-2168 GCA_027034965.1 Candidatus Omnitrophota bacterium | reverse complement strand
CTCAAGAAGTGTATTCGACATACCCTCACTCAGAGACACCTGCACGCATACATCGCTATATCTAAGCACTTCTTCCACGCGCTCGACCTTTCCCCTAAACTCCACGACTGCCTCCAGTCCAAACATACGCACCAACTGCCTCAACCGCTGCCCATTTCCCTTATCTGCGCCTACGAACAGGACCTTTAAACCATCTATCTTGTCCTTCAAGATATCTACAGCCCGTATAATCAGCTCGTGATTCTTTACAGGTGAAAGATTGGCCACATAGACAATAGTAAAGCCAGTAGCTGTATCTGTTATATCTGCATCAAAGGAAAACCTGTCCAGCTCGACACCATTTGGGACAACCTGTAATTTAGATAGATTTAGCTTCTGAGTCTTTGCGATATTATCAGCTACAGACTGGGAGACAGTGCAGACATAGTTCATCCTCGGATTTACAAACCATCGATATACCCATCTATGATACGGCCGCATCCAGAACCCATCATCACGACGCATAGATAGGATCTTGCCGCCAAATGCACTACGGATGAACATAGCAATCCATAAATCCGCCCCAAAGTGATAAGAAAGGATAGCTGAATAACGCCTTTCCTTGATCCGCCTGCGCCACAGACAACCCACTCTCTTGCCTGCAAACGAATACACCCTGCGGATATTCTCGACAAAGACCTCTATTCCCTTACTTTCAAATAGTGTCCTATCCCTGCATTCGGATTGAAGTACAAGTATGTCTACCTGCCATCCCCTCTCAATCAGGCCAGAAGATAATAAATATATCTGCTTCTCCGCCCCGCCACGTATATCCTCTAGCGAATCTGTAACGATTAAAATGCGTTTCATAAACCCATTTTAGATTATGCGATGCTTTTTAATCTCCATTTTTAATTTTCAGTTCATAATACATCCTACTCACAATGCCAGCTGTTACTGCGAAGTACATATTAATGGGCAGATAGGCCAATCTCGTGCCAAACATATTGCCCAATAATAGTGCAAAGGCACTGCCAATAACCCCAAGGGCAAGTGTCCTGGAAAGCGAATCCCTTGCCCTGTGATAGACATAATAGGCAGCAACTATGACCCTCCATATCAGATACAGGAGGGCAAGCAAGGCCGGTATACCCATCTCAAGAGCGATATCGTAGTACATATTATGCGTATCCCTTGGCAGCATAAATCCAGAGGCATTGTAGCCATAACCTATTATAGGAGACATAGCTATCTTCTGTCTGGCTATCCGCCACACCTGCTTGCGTCCCATTACACTGGCATCCTCGTGTTGTATAGACGAGAACCTCTCCCTTACAGAGACGGGCCAAAGTGGATAGGAAAATATAGTTAGCAATACAAGGGCGGCAAACAATCTGCGGTCCTTTATAAAGGACATTATCCCTGCACCAAAGAAGAAACTCAAATAAGCGCCCCTTGAATAGGTAAAAAACAAGGCCCTAACCGCTACAAGGATAAAAAGGACAAGTCCCCACCTCAACCATCCAATAGGTGTGTGCAGGACAACAGAGAATACGAATGGCAGGCCCTGTGCAAAATAAGTACCGAGCTCATTTGCCCCACCACCGCCTTCGAATGTCCCCTTGATTCTCATCTTATCAGAATAATGCCAGGATGAAACAGCCGAATGTTGCACAAAGGTTACCCTGGTTTCATAGGCCAAGGCCAGTATCATAACCACAAACATTGCCTTTATAAAGATAGGCTTCTTAAATATATTCATAGAAGCCAGCATCACGATATAAAACATAATATAGCGCTTAAAGCTATTCAATTCATCCCCCAACAACTCATATCCAAAATAACTAGAACCACGGATATAGGCCAGTATAGCAAAGAATAACATTATCAATATAGGCAGGTTTATGGGAGATTGTCTTATAATATCCTCTCTCCTGATGGCAGAACCCAAAAACCAACCAAGTATTATCAAGGCAAAGAATATATTGGTCAGGTTTACACCCGAACCGAAATTAAATGTCGTTGTCATAAACGGTTCGTGGATAATCAGGGCCGTCCACACGAGCATAGGGATCTCAGGCGCGAATATTGACGAAAAAAACAATACGCCTCCTAGAAACACCGCAAGGGTCGCCTTTAGGCCTATAGAAAACATTAGGAATAGCAGGATAAAGGAAAGCAATACACCT
>JALVWL010000028.1 GCA_027034965.1 Candidatus Omnitrophota bacterium | reverse complement strand
CTTTATCTCAGATACCAGCTCAGAGACAGGTTTGTCCTGAGCAGAGATTATATTAAGGACCTTTATTAGGGCAAGCACCCCACTGTCAGCAAAGTAATTATCCTTAAAATAATAATGTCCTGAAAGCTCACCTGCAAAAGGAGCATTGTACTTGCGCATTGTCTCTTTTATATATGCATGGCCCACCCTAGTGATAACAGGATTGCCGCCCTTTTCCCGTATAATCTCAGGGACTACCCTGCTCGAACGCAGGTCATAGGCAATATTTGCACCGGGATTCTTTTCTAACACCTCGATTGCTATAAGGGCGGTAACTATATCCGAACCAATCCTGTTTCCGTTCTCGTCTACAAACATCACCCTATCACCATCTGCATCAAATATCGCCCCTATATCGGCCCCAAACTCTTTGACCCTTGACTTTAACATATCAATTGCCGAATCCTTCATCGGATTGGGATCATGGCAGGGGAAATTACCATCCGGCTCAACACAAATAAAATCAGCACTCAGTCCTTCTATATTTGAAATCAACTCCTTTACAACTGGTCCAACAGCCCCACTGCTGGCATCAATTACTATCCTTAACGGTCGCTTTATATCAACAAAGGAAGACATAACAGAAATATAATCAGCCTTGACATCCTGCTTTCGCAGGCTTCCCTTAGCCTCGGATGAAACCTCAAGATCGCTGGAGACAAGTTCCTCTATCTGCTTGATCCCCGTCTCATAGCTCAAAGCAATTGCGTTCTCTCTGCATATCTTGAGGCCATTATATTCCTTAGGATTATGAGACGCTGTAATCTGGACAGTACAGCCAAAGCCATACCTTCCAGAAGCAAAGTAGGCCATAGGGGTAGAAACCAAACCTATATCAACAACATCTCGTCCGCTATCAGTGAAGGCCTTTGTAATCGAATCGAACAAAGAAGGCGAGGATAGACGGGCATCCCGTCCAACGCAAAACTCCTTTGTCTCTGGAAAAAGACGACACAAAGCCAATCCTATCTTATAGACCAAATCCTCATTTATCTCATCCGGATATATCCCCCTTATATCGTAGGCATGAAATATACCTGCCATCGCCCTCCTCCCTTTATTTTATCCATTTGATCAATTATCAATCATTTTCTGTATCGTAAACCCGGATTATGCATTAGAATTCTTTAGCTTCCATCGCCTTGTTAATCAAACATCTCTTTCCTTATTAACAATCAAGCATGAAGAATGGAGCATGGAGAATGGAGGAAATTTTTATTAAGAAGGAAAAATAGCCTAGTAAATAAGAATCCTTCTTGCTTCATTCTCCCTTCTCCATCCTCAAAACTTGTGTTGTAGTTTTTAGTTTTCACTTTCTATCCTAGATTTTAGGATTATATCAAGACAATCAATGCCTGGTAAACAGAAAACGTTCGAGGAATTCCCGATAATACTTGAGCAGGTTTAAAAGCCGCTTCTTCTCCTTTACCCATTCCCTTATATTATCCAAGGCCTTTGGATAAGGATCACGCACCACACTATCCCAGATCAATTTTCTGATTATCTTTGGAACCGTTTCTTCAAAACTAAGCAGGGAATCCCAAAGGTTCTCAGGATCGACTGCCATTTTATTTGTAAAGGCAAATATGCCAAATCTAGGGAAAGTATCCCTGAGGCGAAGCACCAGAAGTCCTAATTTTTGTTCTAGATCCTTTATGCTCTTTATCTGATGTTTAATTGCGGAATTAAACCTGTTCCAGTCCACGTCCTTGGAAAGTGCCCAATCTATGTACTGAGAAAAATCAAGGTTGTTTTCTTCTTTTAACAAAAGTCGATTGCTCATATTCCATACATATAAAAAGGCAATATTGGATATCTTCTCGATAATATCATCGGTATAGTCCATAGACAATCTTGTATATTTGTACATAATATCGGGCAAGGAACTATCGTAAAGTTCTAGTATCAAGCCCTGATCAACAAAGCCCCTTAATTCTCTCACAATCGAAGAAGATGAAGGATCTTCTAGGCCCTTGCCAACTAACTGCCAATGTAATTGAAACACTGGCATTACATCCTCTGGCCGCAGACTTGTTAGGCAATATCGTCTTGGACATAGATTTAGAGAACAGGGTGCACAGGGTATCTCCTTACGGAGAGAGAGATGTATCCCTCTGAAACCAGGGCCTTTACTCCTCTGGCCGCAGATAACAAAAGTAGGTACTCCAAGGGCTCCAGCGATGTATATAAAACCGTTATGTCCAGAAACAAACGATCTGGACCTGGATATGTAGTAGGCTATCTCTCCTATATCTAGGCCCTCAAGGACCTTTACAAAGTCAAGGTCTCTGATTATCTCAGAAAGGTCTTCTTTATAGGGATTCAGAAGCAAGACATTGATATTGTATTCTCTATGGATCATTTCACAAAATCTGCGCCAGTATGAATCAGGCCATCTTCGAGTCTCATACCTCGTATAAGGGCAGACAACAATAAAGACCTCCCCAGCCGAAACTAGAGGTGATCTGATGTCTGGATCAGGAGAAAACACATTGGTGTTTTCCGAAGAAAGACCACAACTCAGGGCAAGAGAAAACATATGCTTCTTATTCATCACATTTTTTTCGCAAAGCAACTCATCCGATAGAGATGGATAGATAACCTCTATAGCATATTGCATCCATCTATTACCTACTACAACAGGACGCCCATCTTCGTCCATAAGAAGTCCAAAGGCCTTATCCCTACCCAATAACCTGGCCAGGATAGCGGCTGCTGGCTCTCCCGACAGGTTACAGACCCACCTCACAGAATGCCTGTGTGCACTAATCCATAGCTTCATTTCTTTCTGAGCCTCTTCCCATAGCAAGGATTTCCATCTATCAAACGGGATAACCTCTAACTTGTCCACATAGGGATTCGATTCGAAGATCTGTTTTCCCATAGAATCTGTATAGACCCAGATAACCGCCTTGGGATTGTTTTCCTTTATCGCAGAAAGGACCGGCACAAAACAAATCGTCTCTCCAGGTTCCCCAGTCAATATAAAGGTTATATGGGACAACCTAGGCGTCTTTTGAGGAACATATTCTACCCCTTTCCACTCTGGCAGGGGCCTTGAGGAAAAGACCGCATAGCCCAACAGATTCAAATCACTCTGCAAGCCTACCTCCCCCTGTATACTCGTCTATGAGAAAAGATATCGTTCTAGCCCTGTCAATTACAACCGAAATAATGGACTGGAAATCAGCTATATTCTGTTGGGTGGAATAATTAAAGGGATAGAACAATTCCCCAGGAATCCCGTCAAGTAGCTTTCTGAGTGTGGAATAGACCTCTGGCATCCCCCTGCGCCCCCCTTTCTTTATCAATATACCAAGCTTTTTAGAAATAGGCAATAATAAGGAAAGTTTTTGTCCTAGAAAATCCCTCACCATAGACAATTCTTTTTTAAAGAGCTCTCTATCTTCTACCTTGTAAAGATTGAGAAAATACTGTCCAAAACCCTTTCTAACCTTATCATAGGCATCTGTGCCCAATGTCTCCTGGATGAGGGCCATCATCCAGGCCCATTTTATGAAATTTGTACTAGCAAACGAGGCATCTTTATACGGTACATCTAAGGGGTGGTAATCAAAGAATAGGTCCAGAGTCCTTTCATGGCTAGATCCGATCACCAGTTGCTCGGGCAGGGAGTCTTTCTTTTTCAATAACCACTGGAGACAATCAAATACATATTCGGGTTTTAACATATACATACACTGCATACTATCACAGACAGGCCTCCTGCAGGGAGAGCATTCTACTGGATAGCGCACGGTAAGGAACCTTCCCTTGGCCTCAGGACCAACGTTGTTTGGGCCACATACAACCAACAAAGGTCTAGAAAAGCTGCCAGCAATGTGTATGCTGCCAGTATCATTGGAGACTACAAAGTTGCTATGCTCAATAATAGCAATGGCCTCGGGCAGGGATGTCCTGCCGCGCAAATCCTGTACATAGGTAGGGAAACTTACTTTTTCGGCCTTGCGCCCCAATACCACAGGCCTTATATTAAGGCCTTCATAGATAAGCTCAGATAAGTGAACATAATAATCCGGGGGCCACATCCTGGCAGGTGCATTTGCATCGGGCACCAGGACAGCATAATCTTCACTCAGCCCTAATTCGGAAATATCTATGGTTTTATCTGCTTCGAGCACTGGTTCAGAGAGGCCAATCACTCCCAGACACAGTCCCATCATAGCCGAACGTCCAGGCAAGACCCAAGGGGCAATGTAATCGTCGTAAAAGTCCATATAGAACACGCGATGGAATAGGTCATGGAAGACCGTCCCCCGCACCCAATACTTATCACCGTCATAATGCAGGCCAAATGTTCTGATACCAGCCTCCATAAAGTTATTTAGCATATAGGCGGCCCTATCTGTTGAATGTAGGTTTACAACCACGTCAACTCCTCTAGAAGACAGGGTCTTAACCAAGGACAGGATATCCGATTCAGAAAAACGAGTCCCCTCTGGCAAAAACAACTCATCCACAAGACTACGCGGGAAGAACTCTCCAACCGTAGCCTCCGTGATAAGATATAGTTTAAGTTTCGGAAAAGAAGCCCTTATATACGATAAGGGAGCGGTGAGA
>JALVWL010000027.1:264-4635 GCA_027034965.1 Candidatus Omnitrophota bacterium | reverse complement strand
CTATGGATGAGGCCTATAGTTTGGTTAGTAAGGCAGAAAGAGATGTTGGCGAGAGGGATCGAAGGGTTGTTAGTTCTTTGCTTGATGTGTTGGATCAAGCAAAGGGCTTGCTGAAGAGTTCTATGTATTCCGTGTACTGGATTGGGGATCCACTTGTTAATGGAATAGAAAGGCCTTCTGTTTTTAGATTGGAATGGCCCAGAGATAAGGCCCTGCCTCTACAAATATATGTCTATGTCCCTGAGATAAAGGCCTATGATTTTGATAAGATGCGCCGCAGGATAGAGAGGAATATACTCGTAAAGGCGGTCTTGGTTAGGGTAGATAAGGTCGGTGGCCCTTGGCCAGGAGAGAGATTTGAGGTTTCTTTGAATCTTAATAGTATGGAAAAGACAGCTTGGAGAGAAAATCTGAAGTATACAGGCCAGATAGACCTTGATAGGCTGGGGCCTGGCATCTATGAATTGAATTTTTATGTCGTCTTTCCCGGGGGGAAGCTCTGGTGGGATGAAGGCCAGCGGATTAGGTCTGAGGAAAATCCATTTGGGAACATTGTCTTGAAGGTCAGACTTGGAGGAGAGGAGGCTAGGCAGAGACTGGTAGAACGATTGAGGGATAAGGGGCTTATTGGCGGTGATGTCTCTTTTACAAAACTGAATGATTATGGGGATGGTTCTGTGGTAACTGAGGAAGAAACAGGGGCCCAGGAGGGTAAAGATGTAGATATATCTTTATATAGTATAAGGGGGCTTTCCAGGGTGGTAGTAGGAGGTGGGCTTAAGGTCTGGGTTTCTCATGATGGAAGGGTTACGATCCTTGATCGAAGGGGAATGTTGGATAAATTAAAGGATGTGAATTTTGGTTCTATGGACCAACTGCTGTCTGAGATACAAAATATAATAGCAGAGGGTAACGAAGATAGGCCCAAGGAGAAATGATAAACCCAAATTATGCAATAGGGATTTGTGATATAACGGAACTCGTTATAGGACAAATTAAAATAACTAAAAACTAAAAAGTCAAAACTAAAAACTACAACTCAAATTTTGAGGATGAAGAAGGGAGAATGAAGCATGAAGGATTCTTATTTACTGAGATATGTTTCATTCTTAATAAAAAATTTCCTTCATTCTCCATGCTCCATTCTTCATTCTTATTTTTAGATGAGAAAAGAAATGTTTGATTAGGGCGCTGGAAGATAAAGAATTCTAATGCATAATCCGAGATAAATTATTGTTGACAGGGCACGTGTTTTTGGTAAACTAATAACAGAATTGGTGGCGTTCTATCTAATAAGGTGGAAATAGTAGTTTTATCAACACCCCAGATAATCTGAATAATAACCTGGAAGGGAGGTGAGGAAGGTAGTACAGGTTTTGAGATTATCTGGAAGGGTGTAAAGATAAAAAGGTCTTAGGAACAACCTAAGATTTCAAATATAGGAGGAAGATTATGCGTAAGTATGCAATATTTGCGATCGCTGCATTGGTTGCACTCTGGGGTGCAGCTGCTTATGCAGAGGTCCAGAACGTAAAGGTTTCTGGTAAGGTAGAGGTAAAGGGCGTCTACAGGGATGCCTATGTTACACAGGGGATAAATACCCTTTCAGGCTCTAGTTCTCAGGTTGTGGGTAATGAAGATGCTGCAGATGCAAATGGTGCTGGTGATTACTTCATTACCACAGGCCTTTTGAATGTATCTGCCGACTTGACTGACAATGTTTCTGCTGCAGTTGTTATTAGGGAAGAGAGGGAGTTCGGTGGTAGTGCAGTTGATACGCTTTCAACCGCTGCTGCTTATTTTGACTTAAAGGAGTTTTTATATGCTCCTCTCTCTATTCGTGCTGGTTTCTGGGGGTATGCCCTTGGTTCTAAGCTCATCCTTGGCGATGGTACCCCTGATTCCGCAAGCAACCTGACATTTGCTGACCTCAATCAGAAGAAGGCCTTCGATGGTATAGTTGCAAACTATGCCATTGACAACGGCAATGTAGAGCTCGGTTTCCTGAAGCCAAGGGGCTTTGGTGACGATAAAGAAGGCGAGATCTATGTTGCTGATGTAAACTACGATATGGATGGCGTTGCACTTCAGGCATACTATGTCTATGATGCAACCGGAACCGGTACCAATGATGACGATGCCCGTCAGTATATCGGCGGTAGGGTCTCTGGCACCATTATGGAGGGTCTGACCGGTTCTCTGGAGGTGGCATACCTGTTTGGTAGCGTAACCGACAGCAATAGCGAAAACAAGGATTACAAGGCATACGCTGTTGATGCAGCTATTTCCTATGTGGTAGATGCAGATAAGAATGCCAATGTAGGCCTTGGTATTTGCTATCGTTCTGGCGATAAGGACATCGCTGAAAACGGCACCAACACCGGTGATTACGAGGCATGGAGCGCTCCTTATGAGGATCAGACCATCGGCGAGATAGCAGATGTTGATACCAACGTTCTGGCCATAAAGGTCAGCGGTGGCGTGGATCTGATGGATGATGTAACCCTTTCAGGTGCTTACTATCACTTCATCGCTGATGAAAAGGTCGCCTTTGGTAATGTCTCAAGGGATGATGACCTTGGCGATGAGCTTGATCTCTACCTGACTTGGGATTACACCTCAGACGTACAGTTTGGTCTGACGGTTGCTGCCTTCTTCCCTGGCGATGCCTTTGAGAAGGATGATACTGCACTGGAGGTTATGGGCGGCGTGACCGTCGACTTCTAATAATAGCTTCTCTTTTGTGGAGAATAAAAGGGGTCGGGTAAACACCCGACCCCTTTGTTTTTTAAGTGAAATGAGTAAAAGGAGAAGAATAACAGATAAAAAAGAAACAAATTTTTTGTTTTATATCCTTATGTATATTGTATAATAGTACTGGTTACATAATCCCAAATTATGCAATAGGGGATTAAAATATAATGGAACTCGTTGTGGGACAAATTAAAATAACTAAAAACTAAAAAGTCAAAACTAAAAACTACAACTCAAATTTTGAGGATGGAGGATGGAGAATGAAGCATGAAGGATTCTTATTTACTGAGATATGTTTCATTCTTAATAAAAAATTTCCTTCATTCTCCATGCTCCATTCTTCATTCTTATTTTTAGATGAGAAAAGAAATGTTTGATTAGGGCGATGGAAGGTAAAAAATTCTAATGCATAATCCGGGATAATATTAGTTATGCTAAAGAGGGGGGTTGATTTTTGCAGGATCTGTATTATACTTTTAATTGCCCGAGAAAGGGCCTGTGTTCTTTGATGGCTCAAAGGTTTAGTGTCTTTGAGGCCGATAAGGGCAAACCCGTAGAAATGCGGGGACGCAAAGCTATAGGGTCCCAGGGCCTTGTCCCGGAGGGGGGAGAGGTCCGGACAGCCAGCTGCCGGTCAAACAGGTAAAACCTGTCTGGTTTTGGGGCTGGACAGGTTTTTTTATTGCCCGAATACCTGGGAAAGGGGGTGATAGATGAAGAGAGAAGGATAAGCAGGTGAAAAGGGGCAATGGCTTTATCTTTATTAACTATAGGGAGGTTGGAGATGAACAGAAAGGGTTTCACACTCATCGAGATGATGATAGTAATCGCGATTATCGCGGTCCTGGCAGCGGTTGCCCTGCCCAATATGCTGGGTGCAAGGAAGGCCGCGGCTGAAAAGTCCGCTATGTCTGAGCTCAAGACCATTGGCACGGCCGCAGAGGCATATTATATAAGGGAAGGTCAGTATCCAACTAACACGACTACCTTTTTCAATGACCTCGTATCAAAGGACCTGCTTTCAGATTATTACGCAAACAAGAGTGGCAGTTACACGAAATCTGGGTATCAAATATCGGTTAATTCTACGGATGAGGATGACTATACTCTTACAGCAAAACCAACAAGTGAGAAGAAAGGCAATAAGTGTTACCGGGTTACCACTGGCGGTGTCCTCTATCAGGCCGATTACACCAATGGTAGTTGCGGTTCTTTTTCTGAGATCTAATCTTCTATGTCAGGGCGGTGGAGAGATCCACCGCCCTTTTTTGTTTTTTGAGGGGTGATTTTGTGGACAGAAAGGGTTTTTCCCTCATAGAGATGATGGTAGCCCTGCTGATATTGGCAGTAGCGTTAGTAGGTTTGGTGGGTGCGATTGTCTGGGACACGGTAAGTGTGAATATACAGTCCCAGAAGAACAAGGTCCTCTATATATCAAACATAATACTAGAAGAGATGGCCTCTATGGACCTGGATTCGATTATTGCACGGGACTGGGATTCCTGGGTCAAGACGAATAATTACAACTATGGCCTAAAGAATTTGTCTGTAACCGTTTCTTATCCATTGGTCTATCCTGAGGAACAAGAGGGCAATGCCAACAGAAACGGGTATACC
>JALVWL010000027.1:0-254 GCA_027034965.1 Candidatus Omnitrophota bacterium | reverse complement strand
GGATTTAGATATATCCTGGTATTTCAAGGAACATCCTGTGCATTACAGGGTTAGTACTTTGTTTTCAGAGCTAGGCAGGTAGAGATGATAAGGAATATATTTGCTAAAAAAGACGGCTTCATCCTCTTGTCTGCCTATATATTTATCCTGCTCTTTACTGGTTTTATCGTGGTATTATCTATCCGCCAGGCCAGTTCTACTACTATGGCAGTGGTAAGCCAGAGGGAGAATGTTGCCCTGTATTTAGCCCAGGC
>JALVWL010000026.1 GCA_027034965.1 Candidatus Omnitrophota bacterium | reverse complement strand
CTTTAGATGGGCAATCGACTGAATCTGTAATTGACTCGATTGGTTCTATTCTGTCAGCAGATGGTCTGGGTGGTCTGTGTGAGTCAATGGCTAGACTACTCTGGTTTATCCTGGAGAGGAACAGTTTTTTGAAAGAGGACTTTATTGAGCAGCAGGTCTGTTATCAGATATATCTGCGTCTGGATAAACTAATGCGCGGGCCGTTGTCTTCACAGGATATAGGAGGAAAGGTCGCGTTTAAGTACATAAGGCAATTGCTTTCAGAGGAGGATGTTGCCTTTGAGGGAAGTCCATTAGAGGGTCTGCAGGTTATGTCTCCCTTGCAGGGCAGGGGCCTGTCTATGCAGACCCTTATCTATATGGATGTAAACGAGCGATTTTGTCCCAGCGATACAGGGATGGACCTGCTTATGCCTGATCAGATAAGGGAGAAGTTAGGCATTGCATTGTTGGCCGATCGAGAATTATTGTTTATGTACGACTTTTATTCTGAGATTGCCCTGGCAGGGCGGGTCTACCTCTTCTATGTGGATTATCCTGATAGAAGGTTTGCCAGGAGTAGGTTTATTTCCCAATTAGAGTTTCTTGCCAGCAAGAAAGGGCGTTCTCTTTTATATATCGAGGAATTGCAAGATGCAGGAGGGCTGCCGGTATTGGATGTGCCTGATACCTCCAGGAAGTTCGAGAGCGACCTAGCTAAAATGGTGAGGTTTTCTCCTACTTCTATAGAGACCTATCTGGCCTGCCCGGTTAGGTTCTTTTATCAGTATATCCTTGGGTTGAGCGCGGTGGAAGAGAAGGGTGATGAGGTAGATAGGAGGGATATAGGTACGCTAATCCACGCTGTATTGGCTCATCTTTATCGCCCGATGGTAGGCAAAGAACTTTCCGAGGCCTTTTTTAGGGAGGCAAGGGACAGATCAGGGGAGCTCATCGAGGCGATGGTTGGTGAGTATTGGCCAAAGGAGAAGATGCTTTCTATGAGGGGAGGCGCAGTATTGGAGGTGATAAAACAGCGACTAAGGGATTTTATTGAAAGGGAGATGAAGAGGTGGAGGCAGGCAGGCTTTTCTGTCTTTTACGTGGAAGACGAAAAAGACTCATTCCTTTCCTATAATTTTGATATAGACGGTGTTCAAGTTATGCTTTATGGTCGGATGGATAGGGTAGATATTATGCCGAGTGGAGAGTATATTGTCTGGGACTACAAGACAGGTGGATTGCCAGGTATCCCTGATATGGAGAGATTTAGAGTGCAGAGCCCTGATGTGGAGGCAAGCGTGCTGTTACGTGAGAATTCCGGGCATATCCAGTTGCCAGCCTATGTGTTTTTGTTCTCAGAAAATTATTCAGTGCCTGTGGATAAGGTAAATGCAGGGCTGATTGGATTGAAGACAATGGAATATAAGACCCTGTTCAGCAATAAAGCCAAAGACCGTCGAGCCCTACTGGAAGGCTTTGTTGAGGTCATGATAAGGCTCTTTAGGGAGATGCGGGATCCAGGTATTCCGTTCTCGGTCAATCCTAAGGGTTGTCCGAGTTGTGGATTTAGAAGCGTGTGTAATATGCGAGTGGACTGAATTCTAATTGATAATGTGTTTGTTATGTAGTATAATACGCAATTCTAAATTGCGGTTTCTGTTTAGAGAAAGGAGTGATGAGGTATGAGAATAAAGACTTCCGTGACAAAGCGTGCCAGGCATAATAAGTGGCGCAAGATGGCCAAGGGGTATTGGGGCGCCCGTAAGTCGCATTACAGGCGCGTCCATGAGACGGTTATGCGTGCCCTTCGTTATGCCTATCGTGATAGGAGGGCAAAGAAGCGTGTCTTTCGCAGGTTATGGACCGTCAGGATTAGTGCGGCCTGTAAGGCACTGGGCAGTTCGTACAGCAGATTTATTGGTGGACTTAAAAAGAAGGGGATTGCCCTGGATAGGAAGATACTGGCGGAGCTGGCGGTAAACCATCCGAATGATTTCGCTCAGCTGGTGGAGCTGGCCAATCAGGAATAATGCCTTTTTATGGACTGGAAAAGAGAGATACAGATATTAGAGGAGACACTAGAGCAGTTAAAGGCAAAATATGCTGAAAAAATAGATTCAAAAACCCTTGAGGAATTGAGGGTTAAGTTTTTGGGCAAGAAGGGGCCGATAAAGGCCCTGTTTGATTTTTTAAAGACTGCCCCTAAAGAGGAAAAGAGGGAGCTGGGCCAGGCGGTCAATAAGATAAAGGGCTTGTTTGAGGCCTGGATATCTGAGATGCGTCAGTCCCTTGAGGACCAAGAGCAGGAGCTGCCAGACCCCAGCCTGCCTTCTAGACTCCCCTCTCTGGGACATCGGCATATTATCACAAAGGCTATAGAGGAGATTACCTCTATATTTAAGGGATTGGGTTTTGCCATTGCTACAGGGCCAGAGATAGAGCAGGAGTACTATAACTTTACTGCCTTAAATATAGATATTACCCATCCCTCTCGTGATGCCTTTGATACGTTCTACCTGAATATGCCTCCAGATAAAGAGAAGGGAAAGTTTCTGTTGCGCAGTCACACCTCTCCTATGCAGGTCAGGATTATGGAGGCCGTTTCCCCTCCAGTGGCCGCTATCGTGCCAGGGCGGGTGTACCGTCCAGATGCGGTGGATGCCAGCCATAGCTTTATGTTTCACCAGATAGAGGGGTTTCTGGTTGATAAGGGGGTTAAGTTTTCTCATTTAAAAGGGGTTTTGCTGGAGTTTGCAAGGCGGTATTTCTACGAAGATGTCAGGCTCAGGTTCAGGCCCCATTACTTTCCCTTTACTGAACCTTCTGCAGAGGTGGACATATCCTGTCTGCTGTGTAGGGGGGAGGGTTGCTCGGCCTGTAAGCAAACAGGGTGGATTGAGGTCCTGGGCTGTGGGATGATACATCCCAATGTGTTTAGCCATCTGTCCTCTGATTATGAAGGCTACACTGGTTTTGCCTTTGGTATGGGGGTGGAACGACTCTGTATGCTTAAATACGGAATACCAGATATAAGGTTGTTTTATTCCAACGATATCAGATTCTTGTCGCAGTTTTAGAGGGATGGATGTCCTATGAGGGTAGATATTGACTGGCTAAGAGAGTTTGTGGATTTTGACTGGGCCGCAGAGGAGCTGGCCGATAGGCTTACTATGGCCGGCCTTGAGGCCTATCCTGGCAAGGAGGATGGGGCAGAGTTTATAGAGGTTGAGATAACCAGTAACAGGAGCGATTGGCTCTCTGTCCTAGGAATAGCCAGGGAGATAGCGGCCCTCAGGAGGATACAGATATCCCCGCCTGAGGTGGAGCAGGTTGCAAAAGGGCAGGTCGATTATAGACTCTCGGTTCAAGGGGATTGTGCAGCGCGTTATTTTGGCCTGCGCATTGATAACGTAAAGGTAGGCCCTTCTCCGGAGTGGTTGAGCAGGAGATTGCGTGCATCTGGCATAAGGCCTATAAATAATATAGTCGATGTTACTAACTATACAATGCTTTTATTTGGCCAACCATTGCATGCCTTTGACTTTGACCGTATAGAGGGTAAGGAACTCCTGGTAAGGAGGGCAAGAAAGGGCGAGAGAATCGTTACCCTGGACGGTGAAGAGAGGCCTCTTGTCCCTTCGGATATTGTTATCGCTGATTCTAATAGACCGATAGCGCTGGCAGGGATAATGGGCGGGGAGAACAGCGAAGTGCGTCAGGATACCCGTTCTATTCTCCTGGAGTCTGCGATGTTTCCTCGTGTAGATATCAGAAAGACTCGTCAGAGATTGGGCATTAATACCGAGGCCTCTTATAGGTTTGAGAGAGAAATAGATCCCGAGGCCGTGGAGAGGGCCTGTTTCTACGCGGCCAAACTTATATCTGAACTCAGTGGTGGGAGGGTATTGGGTTATGATGTCTACGATACCTATATCCCGGTAGATCGTATCGTCTCTTTTCCCGTGGATTTTCCTCTGGAATATGCAGACGTAGATATTGCAGTAGCTGAGCAGGTCAGGATATTGACTGGATTGGGCCTTGAATGTGAGGAGAAAGAGGGGATCATAGATATTAGGGTCCCCAGCTTTCGAGCGGATATATCCTCAAAGGAAGATATATTAGAGGAGATATTAAGGATATACGGATACGATAAAATTCCCACGATTATGCCTGGTATAGGTCTGAATAATCTAAGGGGCCGCCATTCCCTGAAGGAAAGATTATTATCGGAGATTCGATGCAAGCTGGAGGCAAGAGGGTTGTCTGAGGCGGTGAGCTTTTCTCTCATCTCTGAGAAGGAGAGGGAGGCCCTTTCCTTGAAGGGGCTTATGTCTGTCGAGAATACTATAAGCCAGGATTATCTGTTCCTGAGGCCATCTCCTATGCCAGGACTCCTTTCTGCGCTCAAGACCAACCTCTCTCATGGGAATAGGTATATAAGGCTCTACGAAATATCTCAGGCCTTGACCAAAGAGGATCTCTGTATTGAGAGGGATGTGCTCTCTGTCATGGTTGTGGAGAAGGACTTAGATACAGCATTCAGGCTTGTCAAGAGGGTAATAGAAGATGTATTGGATTCCATAGGGACTCGCATAAAGGGGGCAAAGAGCAAGGTCTTGAGTTCATTCGCTGAAATCTATTCAGGAGATAAGAGACTGGGTC
>JALVWL010000025.1 GCA_027034965.1 Candidatus Omnitrophota bacterium | reverse complement strand
GACTTATACTGCAACGGTTAATCAGGTAAGAGTTAACAAATTCACTTATAGCACCACATAAGGGGGCTTTATGGCGAAGTGGCGTAATACCACCCAGAAGCCCCCTCTTGGGGCACGGATAGATTGGGGGAACCAGATAACCAAAGATTTGGTTGGATGTTGGTTGTTTAATGAGTATGGGGGGAAAGTTGTTGGGGATTTATCTCGTTCTTTTGGGGATGGGCAATTAGAAGGGACATATTATTGGAAAGAAGGCATTAAGTTTTCAGGGGGCAGGGTTGTTTTAGCGGATACCCCATTATCAAAAATTTCTATTGTTGCAAAAATAAGGAATGGTGGGTCTGGGAATAATGAGCAGATTTTGACGAGGGATAAGTCTGTTTCGAGTGATTATCATAGAGTGTGGCAATTCAGGAAAAATTCAAGTGATAAATTAGAGTTCATCCATTTTTATTCAAATACCTCTTATGATGTTTTTACTGGTAGTATTGATATTGCAGATGGAACAGACAAAATGGTTGCTGTAACAGCCGATGGGTCAACAGCAAAATTGTTCGTAAATGGGGAGGTGGATACATCTGGGACATTAAGCGGGACTCTAAACTCAATATCATATAGAGCGTTAATTGCAGATAGCGACAATAACTCAGAAGAGTTTTTCTATGGCGATATCTATTTTGCTTATCTATTCAGCAGAGCATTATCCGATGACGAGATAGGCCTCCTCCACTACGAACCCTACTCCTTCTTTGAAATCCCATCCCTCTACATCCCCGTATCGTGGCAATCCCAGCCGTCGCAACAAACAGGCAAGCACCGCATCGTTACCAGTAGCAAATGGAAACAGACGACGCAGAAACCACCGCTGGGTGCGAGGATAGATTGGAGTAACCCGATAACGCAGGGGTTGGTTAATTGTTTCCTACTTAATGAATATGCAAGTCTCCCATTTGATTTAGTTGACAATAATTCGACGGAGGTTATCACTGGAAGCGTTAGTTGGAAAGGCGATTCTTTTAATTTAGTCTCTGGGGGGTTACAAAAAAAGAAACTTAATTATCAGGATTACAGTGGGGATTGCACTGTAATCGCTGTTGTAAATCAACGATTAGATGAAGATGCAAATTGTTATTGGGTAGTTGCGGAAGAAGGAGAATCTCTTAGCACTAATGTTTTGCAGTCATTTAGAAGGTATTCTGGCAATTTAAGGACTTTTTGGGAATATGGTTCTGGGTCAAATGTTATTTTGGATTACACAAGCTTGTCTATCCCAACAAACCAAGACACTTTTATCGGAATTTCTCGTGATACTTCTTTAAAGACTCAGGTAGCTTTTGTGAATGATGATAAAGAAACTTTATCGTATTCTACCAATCCAGAGGGTGGGAGCAGTGCAAAATTTTTATTAGGGGTTGATTCTGCTAATTCTTATTCTAATATTGCTCGTTATTGGCTTAAATATCTTTATATTTTCAGCAGAGCCCTCACCGACGACGAAATAAAACTCCTACATTACGAGCCGTATAGTTTCTTTGAAGTGCCGTCAATGCGCACTGTTGTGGCGTTGGGGGGCATAACCGTCACCCCCAACGATGCCACACACAGCCAAACCGCAGACAATGTTGCCTTAACCCGCACGACACAGCTGGCCGTAGATGACGCAACGCATCAACATACAGCAGATAGTGTCAGCTTAACCCGAACAACCAGCTTAACAGTTAACAGCGCCACACACAGCCAAACAGCAGAGTCATCAACTTTAGCCAGAATAACCAGCTTGGCAGTCAATGAAACGACCCATACACAAACAGCTGATAATGTGTCTTTCCCTGCTGAAGTATATAAATGGGAATTCAAACTAGATTTAATGACGGGCAATTTAGCACTGGTGAAGGTGAAGCAATGATATTAGCCATAATAACAGCCATATTAGGGGCATACGCAGGAGCAGAAGGCACATCTCTCACCTGGCGCCGTATAGGCATACCTCTAATATGCGCCATCTATACCTTTATCCATACAAGGCAAATATGGGCGGTTTTGCCTTATCTCTTATGGATAGCTATATTTTCTCTTGGCTACGGCAAGCCAGATAAAGATGATAAAGGCTCCTTCTTAGGCAGGCTACTAAAGAAGGACAGCCTTATAAGGGGATTCATAGCCTTATTGTTGTCTCTCTGCCTCTCTGCGGAAGTTTTTCTCCATCAGGTTACCCTTATGCTATGGCTTGGTTGTTCGGCTGTTTTGGTGGGAATATGGGCTATTTTTGGCGGGGATGAGATAGTTAAGGGAGAGGGCAAAATCAGACTCTTGGGCAAAGATTTACTGGTTGAGGATTTAATCCTATATGGAGCAGTAGGAGGGTATATCAGTTGCTTAATAAATGGGGCGCCAGTTTTGTTATAGAGAGCCTCGCATTTGAGAAGCACCTTGAGAAGATGAATGAAATACGCAACAGGTTAGAGGAGATGGGATTGCCAGAACGATACATAAAGATGGTGTTATTAGACAAAAGTTGGTTCAAGCATTATTGGCAGGTGGAGGTGATAGATGGACAGGCAGGAGAACTTGTGTCCAACAGGCGTTAGAAATGAGACAGAAATAAACAACCTCAAAGAGAATATGGATGCTATATGCAAGAAAATAGATTTATTATTCAAGGAAATCAAAAAAATAAGGGAGGATGAGATGAGGAGATTACCTAATTGGGCGGCATTTGTTCTGTCTTCTCTTATGGGTCTTGTTGGCTTTTTAGGCGCACAGTGTATCCATTTACTTAAACCTTAAAGGAGGTGTGAGATGGGTGAGACAAAGAAGTGGTATCAATCAAAGACCATCTGGGCTAACATTATCGTTGTGGCCATAGCGGCAATTACAGCCATAGACGCACAATTCGGCACACACATTATGCAATCCCCACTGGTGCAGGTAATACTGGCAATAGCAGGGGCATTGGGTATTTACGGCCGAAAAGTAGCGGATAAGAAGATAGAATGATTAAGGAGATTATCAGTATCATAGCACGGCTTCTGGGTTATTTCAGCCCAGAGGCCGAACTTCTGCGTCTCAAAAAAGAGGAGCATAACCTTGAGATACGTCTTAAGAAAGTATATAAACGTCATAATATGGATTTGTTTAATCAGCTGTATCGTCGGCTTAAGTGGGTGCGCCAGAGAATCAGAGATATTGAGCGGACAAGGTAGCTTGATACTGGCGCCCCGAGGCTCTGTTGTTAAAACACCACAAGGCGAATATAATGTAGAAGTAGACAGCGTTGTTGTGCCGCTGGAGGAGTTGTTAAGGGAATAATTGCATTGCAAACAATTATTTGCAATTGCAAACAAACTTATTTGCAACTATAATAATTGACGGATCATCCTCAAGCAGAAGACTGCTTGAGCCCCCCTGCCTTACGAGGCAGGGGTTTATATTTTGCGCATTGATGTGGCTTTGTGCTGAGGTTGCGAGTTTTAACAAAAATGCTAAAGGCAACGCAAAAGTCTTTGTATCTATGAACACAAGTAGCACAAAGATTTTCAAAAAAGCCTTCTCTGCACAAGTCCTTATAAAGTTCTTCTAAAGATTTAATATCCATATTTGCACTCCTCTGTTTCTGCCTTACGAGGCAGGGGTTTTATTATTTGATGATTTGATTGCTTTTTCAAGTCTACGAGACAAGATGTTAACTTCATAATTAGCTGATTTAAAAGTTTCAATGATGTTTATGATTTGCCTTAAATTTATACCAAAATCGTTCTTAATTACAATTCCGCAATTTGCACAATATACAATATATGCATATTTCCCAAAACCCCAATCTTCAACTTCTAAGCTCTTACCTTTTTGTTTGCAAACTGGACACGGCGGTTCTTTTGTTAGCGGTTGAAAGACCCCATTCATTAACCGAGACACTAATTTAATCATAACATCTCCTCCTTTTCTTGATGATACCTCTCATCCTCTATCTCATCTATGCCCCATTCAATATATCCTTCACCAAAACAAGTATTACAATACTCTTCCCTTTCAGGGATAAACCCAGTTCCACCACAATCAGGGCAAGGCGTTTATTACACTCTGCCCTAAAATACCAGTTATCGTAATCAAGATAGGGGTTCATTGTTCAACTCCTCTAATAACTCGGGATTTTCGTAGATGTTGCCTACAACTTCACCATCTACAATCATTTTTTTGTCTTGTTGCCAGTGCCCAAATTCTGTAATCCAATCTTCATTATCTTTAAACTCTATAATCCAAAAACTGTCTTTGTTAACTACTTCCCCATAGCCCCATTCGTCTATATATAATATATCTCCTTCATAAATCTCTTTCCCGTTCTTATCTTTAAACCCAGTATACTGCATTGGTATATATTCATCTAAGTCGTCTTCCCAATCCCCTAAATCAAAAACCGCTTCTAAAGAGGTTGAAACAGCGACATCACAAAGCATCTTTTTTCCTTCTTTGTGCCAAGCCCTGAATTTAATTTCTCTCATCACTGACCTCCGTTTTAATAGGGTATACAATTGTAGTTCTTTTCAACTCCTCCACCGCATGCTTCCAGCCATGCTGAAACGCTGTTCGGTAAATATACCCCAGCGTTTTCTTGTTAAACTCCTGCAACCCAAGGGCGTCTAATAAATCAGATAACCAGCCCCAGTG
>JALVWL010000024.1 GCA_027034965.1 Candidatus Omnitrophota bacterium | reverse complement strand
TCTTTATACTTCTCCATTGCCATCTGGATCAATCGCTCCCTCTTGGGGCCTATAAATACATAGGCACCAGGCAAGGCTTTTTTTACCAGTCCGGGCTCATCACATAAAGAGATATCTTTCAAACCCACCTCTCTATAGGCCGAGAGCCTACAGCCATATCCCCGATAAAGGATCAAAGGCTTTCGATTGTTCAGGAAACACCACTTAGCTATCCACTTTACGAACTCTGTCTTACCCGTCCCCCCCCAGGACAGGTTTCCAATACTTATAACAGGCACTCCCATCGAGATGCCCTTAATCAGCCGCCAGTCGTAAAACCTATTCCTTAACCCAGCAATCCCAAGATAGGCAGCATTAATAGCTCTTAACAAATCCATCCCAATCCTCTACCCCCTCTAGTACTTCGTTTCATCAGAAAAGTCATTGAGTTGCTTTACTATCCTCTCCACCACACCCCTATTGCGAGAAAATACTTCTTTTGCCGCTCGGGCCAGCGCCTTTAACTTATCCTGTGAAGAGAAAAAGGCCTCAATTACAGCATCAGCATCGCTTACCTGGAGTATGGCAGATTCGGCCTTCAGCTGTTCCATAATCCCTGCAAAATTATCCATATAAGGGCCTACCACTACTGGCTTATTCCAGTATAAAGGTTCAAGGGGATTCTGCCCGCCATGGGGGACCAGCGATCCCCCCACAAACACCACATCCGCATACCTATATATATTTGCCAGCACACCAATAACATCAACCACCACCACATCCAGGGCATTCCCCTCATTTAGGCGGCTAAACCTCTCTGCCGACAAACCAAGCCCAGTTGCAATCTCAACAATTCCATCCGCACGATGCACGTGTCTCGGAGCACATATAACCAGAAACCTATCCTGCCATCTCTTCGCCAACCTGCTCAATATCTGTTCTTCCTCATCTCTATGCGTGCTACCCAGCACAATTACATACCTGCCTTCAACAATGGGTCCCAGTATATCTATATCCTTTTCAAGGATGTCAATATCAAATTTTATATTTCCAAAAACCCCTACATGATCGGCATCCAGGCCAAGGGCCAGAAACCTATCCATTGCCCGCTTATCTTGGGCAAAGACAAAATCGACCTTATCAAAAAACAGGCCCTTTAGAGAAACAATCCTATAAAGTCGCCTATATCTGGAAAAGGCCCTGTCAGAGATACGCGCATTCAAAATAGAAACCGGAACCCCTCCTAAATAAGCACAACAAAAAAGAGACGGCCAGAGCTCTGTCTCAATAATCAAAAGTCTATCTGGTTTTATCTTTGCAAAGAAAGCACACACGCACAACAAAAAATCCCAGGGTGAATATATAACATAGGTCCCCTCTGCCTTTTTCTTCAGATTCTCCATCCCGGTCGGAGTAGACGTAGATATCACTACCTCCACACCGTCTTTTACCAGTCTCCGTGCAACCGCCATAGCTACATTAGTCTCCCCCACACTTACTGCGTGCAGCCAATAGCGCTTAGTAGTCTTGACAGGCAGGTCAGGGGCAAACATACGGGAAAACACATAGCGCCATCCCCGTCCCCTCACGATAGCAATATAGGGAAGATAGAACACCAGACCAAATAAATAAACGATATTATACAGCCCTATTATAATCCAGTACATCCCTCAGACCGTCTCCCAGCAGGTTATAGAAAAACACAACCATAAATATACAGAGCCCTGGGGCAAGTATCCAGGGATGCAGGTATATCTGAGCGATATTCATCGTCTCGGACAATAGGTTCCCCCAGCTGACATAAGGTTCCTGGATGCCCAGGCCTATCAGGCTCAACGCAGACTCCCCTAATATATATCCAGGGATAGAAAGCGTCAACGCTACAACCACATAAGAAAACGTATGCGGCAGAATATGCTTGATTATTATCTGGATATCAGACATACCTATTGCCCGTGCCGACAAGACAAAAGGCTGACTGGCAATAGAGAGGACCTGCCCCCTTATTACCCTGGAAAGCGATGCCCAACCAATCAAAGACATAATAACCACAATCATAACATAGACCATCCTTTGATCTATATCCAGGGGGAAGACAGCACGCAGGCCAAGAATAAGGTAAAATCCAGGTATAAGCATTAACATCTCAGTGGCACGCATAACAATCGAATCCACAACGCCACCATAGTAGCCGGCAATAGCGCCAAACAGCATCCCCAGGGAAAACGAAATAAGCGCCCCGATTATGCCTATCGAAAGTGAGATCCTGCCTGCATAGATAAGGCGCGACAGATAATCCCTTCCCCGCACATCAGCACCCAAGAGATAGACCATACCATCCCCGTCAAAACCAAATAACCTACCTTCCTTAAAGAAGCGCATAAACCGCTTAACACTCCTATCCTCTACAAACTCAACATAGCCATCCCTTGAGATACGCTTCTTATAGGGATAGACAAAAGGCCTGATATAAATATGCTGTCCATCATAAAACCTCAACTTATAGGGTGGGCAGAAGGACATATCCCTATCCTCCTGCCTATAATCATAGGGCGCAACAAAATCAGCAAACAAAGCGACAAAATAAAAAAAACCCAGGCCCAACAACCCAATCAACAACCTACTCATAACAGCTCCGTATTTAGGAAATGAAAAATAATTAAAGAGTACCTAACCACTATAAGCTTTTAATTTTTTTCCATTATATCTCAATTCCCTACTACATAATCTAGAACTAAACAAACCTTGGCTAAAAAGGCTCTACAAAGTAGATAAAAACACTCATTAATAAAAATATAACTGCTCCCCAACCAGAAAATTTAGCAAGACTTTGCCATCTTACATTCGCGCGTCTCAGTATTTCGATATCTTTCACATAAATTATTTCACAGGCACCATCTCCTCTATCATCTCTGGTTATGCTCGTCTTTCTATATGTTTTATGGGGCTTACAAGATCTTTTTCCCATCCATAAAAATCCTTTCTTATTTACAGGCTTAACTAATCTATAATCACACAAAAAACCCCTTATCAAAATCTGGTCGCCAGGTCTAACTGACATAATCTTTTTCTCTATTTCTCTGCTATCTGTCAAAATATGATTATTTGAAAAACCACGCATATCAAAGCCTGGATCACTATATGTAACATAACCAATCCAATCGCTATGAGAATAACGCGCTTTTAGATATGGCCCTTTAAGATTATCTCCATAAACCAATGAAAAGTCAGCTATATTCAGAGTATCACACCATTCTTTATGACTGATATCTATCCATGAATTACTATGGTGGAGAGATACAACCAGACCATAGATAGCATACCCGTAACGGGGCACCACTTCATACTCGTCTCCATACAAACTTTTAGCCACAAATTTGGTCGAAGCTATTGTATACTGCTTGGGCCAAGAATATAACTGCGGAAGGATTTTGTCTTTATCAGGCAATGCCTTTATCTTAACTATTGAGATGACATATACAATAAGGCACAACAATCCCAGATAAAACAAGGCCTTTCTAATTAGCTTAATCATACGGCTATGGCTTTCTATTAGACAACACCCGTCTATATCTTATCACAAACACAATAATACCAAACAATGAAATCCACTGAAACACCGTCAAGCCCCAGATATGGGGGCTGACGCGTAGAAATTCTTCGAAAAACCTGAATGCAAAATAACTGATCCCAAATATAATGAACAGCTCCCCTGGTCTTGCGGTCTTCCTCTTCTTCATCAGATAGAAAAATAGGCCCAACATAAAGAAGAGCTCGTATAATTGAGTTGGATGCCTTGGAATGCCATCACCAAAGTCAATGCCCAGACCGCATCCGGTTGGAACACCATAACAGCACCCGCGGAAGAAACAGCCCAGGCGGCCTACTGCAATGGCTATTGCCAGGGCAGGGGCAAACAGGTTCCCAAAATGCCCCCTTATTCCAAAGACAGTCTTTACAACCCAGGTCCCAAATAGCCCGCCCAGTATCCCACCGGTAATAGTCCTCGCTGAAAAGAGAGAAAAAGGCAAGGTCATAAAAAAATTCCTTAAGTTAAAGACATTTCCTAGCAAGATCGCACCTAACATTCCGCCAAAGATAGCGCCAAAGGCAACAAGCGAAGACTGCCAGCTATTTTCGTCAGAATGGGATTCCTTCTTCAAAAATCGATATACAGACAGGCCAGCAATCAGTGCCAATAAATTGAAAAACGGATAGGCATATATATTGATATGCCCGATGGAAAACAAAATTGGCCGAACACCCCAATGGTACACATTATTCGGGATATAATGAAAATCAGGCATATTGAATAACTATAATTCCAATATCATCAATGCGCCACAACTTATAGACATCAATATCCAAGGCAGGGCAATATAGGATGTTGCCCAAAACAACGCGCGGTCGTATTTTTTTGCTCTTATGTTTTTATACACTTTATAACCGAAAAATACAGTAGTAATAACTACCAACAACAAAAAAGCCGGAAAAAACCATGAAGGCTCATTATTACCATAACCATGTGATGTCTGAGAAAAGCCAAGGCCGATAATCAACAATAGGCCGATCCACGACAAATAACTAAAAAACAACATCCCAAGGGCCATAACCCCAATCCCTATCTTCTTCCATATCTTACGCATACACCTTCTCCTTTCATCTAAAAATCTTCGGGAAAAACATTCCAACTCGTGATTGGTAATCCTCGTATTCAGGGAATCTATCCAC